>JBGSUZ010000216.1:0-5230 GCA_041753235.1 Acidaminobacteraceae bacterium | reverse complement strand
TGCCTTCATTTTTGGCTTATTCATGGCGTGTCGCCTCCTTTACCGCAAGATACGCTGCATCTAGCAACCCTTCATTTTTAGCAGCAATTTTAGGGTTCATGCTGCCACGAATGGCTGACTTACAGTCGTCTAGTGACACCATTTCCGAAACCGCAACTAATGCGCCTAACATTGCTGTATTTGTAATAGGGAGATTCAAGTGGTCAAGCGCCATTTTTGTAGCGTCTATGCCAATCACCTTTACCGAAGTCGTCTTTTGGTATTGTTCAGGATTTGTCGTATTGATTAAAATGACAGAATCTGCTTTAACCCCCTGCGATATATCTGTTCCCCAAAGGGTTTCATCGAGTACCACTACATAATTGCAGGTATCCAGTTCACTTCTGTCTGTTATTTTTTCATTGCTAATTCTGGTAAATCCAAGTACGGGTGCGCCTCTGCGTTCTGGTCCAAAAGACGGAAACGCTTGAGCATACTGACCGCCGTATACTGATGCTGCCAAGCCTAGGAGACGCGCAATTGTAAAACTGCCTTGACCGCCTCTGCCATGCCATCTGACTTCAATCATGTACATACCTCTCTCTTAGATAGTCTAAATTCACTGTTCCTACTCGTGGTGGGCAAACCATTCCGTAGTGATATTTAACTGATATATCAGTTGTATATCTACAGATTAACTAAGAGCAGATTGAATGTCAAGGAAACTTCTATTCATACTTTGATTTGATTTTTAAGATTTCTTCTTCCGCTGCTACAAAGGCGTCCACAATCTCTGGTTGAAAATGCTTTCCTTTCCCATTCAAAATAATTTCAAGTGCCTCAGCGTGACTCAACGCACTTTTGTACACCCGTTCAGAGATCAATGCATCATAAACGTCTACAATCGCCATTAGTCTACCCTCTATTGGAATTGCTTCACCTTTTAACCCTCTAGGGTAACCTGATCCATCCCATTTTTCATGGTGGGTATAAGCTGTTTCTGCCGCTAAACTTATAAAAGCGGCGTTCTCAGCTAAAATTTCTGCATTATGCAGCGCTTTATAGCCTAGATAAGTATGAGTCTTCATCATTTCAAATTCTGTTGCTGTTAAACGCTCTGGCTTTAGCAATATTGCATCGGGAATACCGACTTTGCCTACATCATGAAGGGGTGAAGTCTTGAATAATAAGTTTATATAGTCTTCAGTGATAGTTTCCTGATAGTACCCCATAGCACATAAGCTTTTTGCAACGATGACAATATAGTGTTGCGTTCTACGAATATGGTTGCCTGTATCTGAGTCCCTTGTTTCTGCTATTGCAGCTAATGTTTCTATCATGACATCTCGCAAATTTTCATTTTCTCTTGTTCGCTCTCGTACACTTGCTTCAAGTATCTGGTTTTGGTTTTCCAAATACTTCGAAATTTCTCTTAGTTCCAAATGAATTTTTACACGATAAGCAACTTCAATCATTTCAAATGGCTTTGTAATATAGTCAACTGCTCCTAAATCAAATCCTTTTTTCTTATTGCTAATTTCGCTTAGTGCACTCACTAATATGACTGGTATGTCTGCAGTTGTTGTTTCTGCTTTCAGTGCAGCCATCGCTTCATAGCCGTCCATTACTGGCATCATAATGTCCATTAAAATCAGGTCAGGCATTACTTGCTTCGCAATTTCCAAAGCCTCTTCGCCATTGAGGGCTATAAATACACTATATTGATCAATTAAACTCTCAACTAATATGTCGATGTTTTCTTTATAGTCATCAACGACAAGAATCTTTTTTCCTTCTAAGTTGAACATAAGTCGTCACCCCTTTGCTCAAGGTGTTCTTGAATCCATACTTCAGCTTTATCATACTGATAGTTTTCAATCAAAGTGATTAACGCTTTCATATGACTTTCACAAGATGGTTCAAGTGCCATATTGCTGATTTTCTGCACCTGCTCCCGGATCTGTTTTACATCATGAATCTTAAGCGATGCCGTCATTTCTGTTAAAAGTATTCTTAAATCGCTTTGACTTAAAGTCGTTGTCTTTGCTGGCTTTGATGTTTTAAGCTGCATTTTCACCCACTTCTCAATTGTCTGTAAATCTACCCTAAGCATTTCTATACGTAATTGAATAGTTGCTTTCATTTCAGCTGTGTAATCTTCTGATGTGGACACGAGTTCAAGCGAATGAATTGCCGCTGAGAGAACGGCATCGCCTACACTTTTCGCTAAGCCTTTTAAGCTATGGAAATAACGCATTGCAGCTTCGTCGTGGGGGTCAGTGATTAGTCTTCGCCAATTTTCGTCAAATAGTGACAGTTGCTGATTTACACCTTCAACAACTCTGTCTATCAATTTAAGACGATAGTTATAGCGCTCAAACAACTCACTTATCACAACTATATTGAATGACTCATTTTTCAAAGTTTCCAGTTGATCCATCACTTTTGCATCTTGATTGTCTTTTTCTTGAATGTAAATAAATTGCCTCATTTTCTTAAAGTACGCTTCTTCATGATGATTTTTAATCATAAAATCGTCTATCTCAAGTTTTTCAAATTTCTCAATTTCTGTTTTGCTGATAGAAGCAGAAATAACGATTATAGGAATTTGTTTATTGAATTGCTTAATCAGTTTAGACGCTTCAAAACCATCCATTACAGGCATGATCAAGTCCATTAAAACCAAGTCAAACACTGGGCTGCTATCTTTTACCATCTCAACAGCTTCTTTACCGTTTCTTGCAAGTTCTACCTCTATTCCCGAACCTTCAAGCATCTCTTTCATTATTTTTCTGTTGAGCACATTGTCATCCACAATAAGCACACATGCTTTTTTGTCTTTAGATGCCTTCACACTGCTATCTTTTTCAAGTGTCAGCGTGATGACAAAGCGTGTTCCAGCACCTTCCGCACTCCAAACATCATAAGTGCCACCCAAAGAATCAATAATGCCTTTGGCGATGGTTAAACCTAAACCAAGTCCGTTGTAATGCCGTTGAAGATAGTGTTCTCCTTGCTTGAAAGGTTCAAAAAAAGTTCCCATTTTTTCTAGTTGAAAACCAACCCCTGTATCTTCAATAACAAACTCCAATTTTTGAGTGGTTTCACTCTCATATGCACACCTTACAGAAAACATGACGTGCCCCTTTTCTGTAAACTTTAACGAATTGGATAATAATTGTTTTAAAAGCAGCTCAATTTTGTTAATATCGCCCACAAATCTATCACAAATCCGGTCTTCATAAAAAGTTTCATAGTTTAAACCTTTTTCCTCTGCAAAGCTTTGGTAGGTCGCATGAATCTCATCTAATGCCTCTTTTAACGAAAACGGCGTAGTGACCACATTGCCTAATCCATTTAATAAATCTTCGTAATAAAGAATTTCATCTAGCGTTTCGTTCAGGTGTTTACTTGCCTTTTGAATACGATCTAAATAAGCGTTTTGATTAACAGTCAGTAGTGTTTCGTAAAGCAAGCTGATATGTCCTAAAATCACATTTAAAGGGGTCCTAAGTTCATGATTTAACATAGCTAACCGATTTTCCTGATTTTTTTCAAATTCACCTAATTTAACTTGATAGTCACTACATTCTTTAATCGCATGGTCAAGCTGATTCATCATGCTATTGCGTTCTTTATGGCTTTTACCTAGCCGATATTTTAAATCTAAAATTTGTGACAAACTATTCTCAAACCCATTTTCAGAAAGGATCACTAGATGTTCTGTTTTGTCGTTCACATTGACGGAAAAAGCCTGTGTCTCCATGACAATTATTAATCCTGGAAATTGTTTGTACAGGGGTAAATCCTCTCCCTTAATAATCAAAACATCTAGAGCGCGTGGCAATTGAACGTCCATAAACTGGCTCAAGTTCAAATCAAAATTAAGCTCAATGCCCTCACGCATATCTATTTTTTTTACCTCAGATAAATTTGAGTAGATTTTGAACATCGAATTTTTTGCTTTCATTTTGACGCACCTTCTTTCTAAGCTTTATAGATTTTTACCCGAATTTTTAAAGATAAAAGTATATTCTGAAAATTATTATATTGCTCAAAAAAAATGCACCCATCAACATGAGTGCATTTTTTGTTACAAAATATTATTTGTTTTCCGTTACGATTTCTTTATAAGCATCTAAGTCAGTATAAATCTCATCCTTAAATGGATTGCGTTTATTTTTAATGATTCTGCCAAAGTGGTAGATAAAGACT
Organism: Acidaminobacteraceae bacterium; assembly: GCA_041753235.1. GTDB lineage: Bacteria > Bacillota > Clostridia > Peptostreptococcales > Acidaminobacteraceae > JBGSUZ01. The sequence continues at coordinate 1,036 of JBGSUZ010000216.1, read as the reverse complement.
GCTACGTTCGCCGCTAAAGCTAAGCCACTGACAAGCCATAAAGCAACTGGATTATGAGATGATTGAACTGCAAAACGTGATGTGTCTGCAAACAGTGGGAATGTTAATGAAAACATTGCCCAAAGCCCTAATGTCTGAGCTCTATGTTGAAGCCATGCGCCTTTTTTGATGAAGAATGCAGGAATCGTACATGACAATAAAAGCATTGCGCCTGAATAGAATGAGTGGTCAGGAATACAGTTATAAACGTATGCAAAGTTCCATAAGTCATAAGCTATAACCCAGAACCAAAGTTGGTCAGGCCATAACATGTCTTTGTTCTTGTCCTTACCAACAAAAATGCCATACCAGCCTGAAATCGTAATAATATTGAGTATACCCGCTATGCCGTTCATAATGTTCCATGGGCCGCCAAATATAAAAATATTATCTACGATGCCATTGTAGCTAAAACATTGGAAGTCTCTGAAAACAGCTTCCATAATGTTAAACGCTAAAATAAAGGGTGGGAACGCCAACATAAGTTTGTTCGTATCCATTCCTTTAACGTATCTGAGTACCATAAATCCTAAAACACCTGCTAATGCTGAATAAGTCTTAACCCATGGGAACCAATAACCCATTGGTGTTCCAGGGCCAGCTGTCTTTTGCCAAACAGTGAGGGTCATAACTATTGGTAGAACCAAGTATACCCCTATTGCTAACCATTTACTACGTCTTGTGATCTCGTTAACGAACATGAGTCCGCCAAGTACCACGAGTCCCATAAGTGCTGTGTACCATGGGATACTTTGAAATAAAAACATATAATTCCGCCTCCAATAAAATAGTATACAACATAATCAAAACCGAACATCCGTTATGTCAATATTAGTCTACACGCCAACCCAGCAATTGTCAAAGGTTATATATGAAATATTAGGGCGTGTCTGAAAACTAAAGTTTGTGCATAAACCAAGTCTTAGATACAATAAAAGAAAACAACTTGGAGATGCATGTCATGACACAAAAACGATACGAAATATCTGATCAACAA
>JBGSUZ010000215.1:0-14785 GCA_041753235.1 Acidaminobacteraceae bacterium | reverse complement strand
CATGACATTCGAACAATTTGAAATCAAGTACAAAGTATACTTAACAAATGAAATCACAACCCTTAAACAACGCCAAGCTGACCTCAAAGCTGAATCTCGTATTGACGAAGCAAAATTTGCCAAAATTGAACTTAACGTCATAGATATTTTCGAAAAAATGTTTGTTGTAAGCTGTCAAAAATCAAAAACAGCCCAAGACTGGAAATCTGCTTTGAATGAAGCTTACCTTCATTTTTTCACAAAAATTCCGACACCTTGGGCTGAACGTTTAGAACAATGCGAGACACATCAATTAGACGACGAAGCGCACATTGAGCGTATTAAATTAGAAAGAGCTGATAAACTGAAAGTTGAATTCACGCAACTTCTCAGCCAGGCTTAAGAGGACAATTCATATGGAAAATAACATAAAATTATTCAAAGCCTTATCCGATGCCTCACGCATTAAACTTTTAATCAACTTGATGGAGGCACCGATGTATGTTGAGTTACTTGCCGAACGCTTAGAACTGAGCGCTTCAACAGTATCCTTTCATTTAAAGAAACTTGAAGATGCAGGACTTGTAAAAAAACATAAAGATCAGTACTACATTGTTTATGAAATTTGCACTGAGGTCTTTGACCAAAAGCTCTCTGACTTGATTCAGCCACAAGTTCAAGATGAAGAAAATGCGAGAGAACTCGTTTATCGTCAAAAAATAATCGATACCTTCTTCAAATTCGGTAAACTCAAGTCCATTCCAGTACAGCGAAAAAAGCGCCTAATCATTTTAGAAAAACTGGTTGAAGCCTTTGAACCCGGCAAATCCTATACGGAAAAAGAAGTCAATTTAATCATCGCTGATTTCCACGATGACTTTGCTACCTTAAGGCGCGAATTTATCATTGAAAAGCTTATGACCAGAGAAAATAGTATCTATATGCGCTCGTAACCTACCCATTTTCTAAGGACTTCAGGTATCACAATACTGCCATCGGGCTGCTGAAACTGTTCTATAATTGCAGGCAGCAGTCTGCTGGTAGCTAAACCTGAAGCGTTGAGTGTATGAATAAACTCCGTTCTATTTTGACCCTCTCGCTTAAATCTAATTTTACCTCTCCTCGCCTGATAATCTCTGGCGTTAGAAGCTGAGCTCACTTCTTTGTATATGCCTAGACTAGGGAGCCACACTTCTATGTCATAGGTTTTCGCCATTGCTGGACTACAATCCTCTGCCGCAAGTTTGCTCACCTGATAGTGGAGTCCAAGCCCCTGCATTAATTTTTCTGCCTTTGCCACTAATTCTTCCAAGGCACGTTCAGAATCTTCCGGTTTCGTATACTGAAACATTTCCACTTTATTGAATTGATGACCTCGAATAGTCCCTCTTTCAGAAGCTCTATGGCTGCCTGCTTCCACACGGTAACACGGTGTATAGGCAAACATTTTTTTAGGCAGTTCTGCCTCATTCATAATTTCACCCCGATAAAGGTTAATCAAAGCAGTTTCTGAAGTCGGAATCATGAATTGAAGGTTTTTCTCTTCTTTCGTGCCTGCCACAACATAGACTTCATCTGCATATTTCGGAAACTGACCCGCGGCACTCCCACACTCGTAGTTGAGAATATGAGGCGGTAATATAAACTCGTAGCCATCCGCAACATGATTTTCAACAAAATAATTAATTAGCGCCCATTCCAAAAGCGCCCCTTTGTCTCTATACACCCAAAAGCCGTTACCGCCGAGTTTTGTGCCTCTGTCATAATCTATAAGACCCTTTTCTTTAGCTAGTTCCACATGGTCTTTAATTTTAAAATCAAAGACCGGTGGTTGACCATAAGTACTGACAATTTCATTGTTTTCCTTACCGCCGCCAACAACGTCTTCATCCGGCACATTAGGTAAGTCCAGAAGAAAAGTCTCTATATGGCCTTCTAAAGTCGCAATAGTCACTTCTGCCTCTTTAATTTGTGCAGTGAGCGTTTTCATCGCTTCCAAAATGGGTTCAATAGGTTTACCTGCCTTTTGCAGTTCTGGTATTGTTTTAGAAGTGCTATTTTTTTGATTTTTAAGCTGATCGGCTTGAAAAACAGCCTCCCTGCGCGCTACGTCCCAATTTAGTAACGCACTAAAGTCAACCGCTACACCTTTTTTCTTTAGGCCTGCTCGCACAAGCTCTGGATTTTCTCTTATTTTATTCAAATCTAACATGGTTATACCTCCTCAAATTTAATCACTGTTATTGCAAAAACAAAAAACGCCCGTCTCCAAATAAGAGACGAGCGCATATTAGCCCGCGGTACCACTCTTGTTGTCGCTGAAAAATACCAAATGGAATTTCAGGAACACTCTTGATGCTGTAAGGGGCATACCCCTCCAACTCTTCGTTGGAATGCTCAGAAGTGGATCCATTTACTACGTATATCGGTTTTCACCAACCACCGACTCTCTACCATACCTCGTAAACTTCTGCTTCGTCATCGCTAAAGTCATATGAATTTTTCTAAGCATAGCATTGTCAAAATTTTGTGTCAAGCTTTTTTTATATTTCACTACCTATTTTCTTGACCGTCAGTCACTGCTAACCGCCGCCACACATTCTTCTGCCTATCTAAAAAACGTTCTAAGTCTATGTACTTAATTGATAGTGTTGCCGTGTTGACATTTGGGTGAAAACTAATCCAGTCATATTGGCTCAATGACTCGTCTAGCAATACTTGAACACTGCCAGAATCGTCGTTTAGCAGCCCAAATGGTGACACCGAACCCGGGTCAAGTCCCAGATATTGCTGCATCAACGCAGGCGAAGCAAATGACAATCTGGTGCTGCCAATACTTTTAGCTATTTGTGGCAAATGGACTTTTTTGTCATAGGGGGCAATCAGTAAAAATAGTTGGTCCCCTTTAGAATTTTTTAGAAAAAGGTTCTTACAGTGTCTGCCTATGATAAGTGATTCTAGTCCACTAACATGTTCTACTGTTGGTGCAGCTTCGTGGTGATATGCAATGAATTCCATTTGCATTGACTCTAAAAATTCGTAAACTTTTATTTCTGCCTCACCTAACGTGTGGGATTCTCTTTTCCATTCTATTTTTCTAGCCGTCATATATTTTCCTTCTCATTCCTTTAAATTCTACCGTACCAAGCTTAAAAATTCGGGTATAAATTATATACAATTATAAAGTTCCCAAAAGGAGGTTCTTATGAATTATTCATTTCGCAGAATGACCCACGACGACCTTGAAGGCGTATGGACCATCATTGAACACCTAAAAGCCGAAGGCGCTGAAGTTACTTTTACCGAATTGCTAGCACGCGAAGAAGCGATGCAATGGATTGACAACCCCGCACACTTAACCTATGTGGCTTTAGACGACGAACACCCCGGTATCGTACTTGCACTGATTAGAGGCCAACGTGAACTCAGTACTGAAAAAGCACATGCCGCATTTTTAACCGCTGCGACGCTGCCCTCAGCTAGAGGTACTGGCCTTGCAGCTGAACTGATTCAGTTCGCACTCAAAGAAATGCAACAGGAAGGCGTTACCATTGTAAGAATTTACGTGTACAGTGACAACGATTCCTCAGTTGGTGCCGTTCGTAAGCTTGGTTTTATTCACGCCGGCACTGTACTGCGCCATCATAAGAACTTAAAAACTGGCGCTTACGTGGATGATCTCATTTTTCACAAACTATTAGACGAGCCCCTGCTTGATTAACACAGCTTGAGCTTCTTCAACCGTCAGCATTGTCAGGAAACGACCATCCCAGATGCGCTCATGGTGGTGGATTACATCCACCGCCGGCAGCACAGGGCTGTCAAATGTCGTATGACACCCCTTAACACCCATGAGTTGATAGCCTCTGCTAAACGCATTCCTAATAGTCGTATCCATGCAGTATTCCGTCTGCATACCAACTACCAGTAACCTTCTGAGTCCAAGACTCTTAAGCACCGACTCCAATTCCGTCTTTTGAAACGCATCCCAATAATTCTTTTCAACAACCAACTCCTGTGGACGAGGCTGTAAGCGCTCATGAATTTTCCACGTTTCCACGCCTTTGCCATACTCGCCACTTTGTTCAGTATGCTGTATGAAAATAACCGGCACACCTGATTCGCGAGCAGTTTTTAGTAAAGTTTCAATTCGACTAAGAACCGCCTCTCCGTTATATACGCCGCCATCACACTCAAACATAGCTCTTTGCACATCTACAATGACCAAGCCCACCGCATGTGATTCAAAGAGCATTTCCACATGCGGGATATCGTCTTCTAAGTAAACATCAGAAGCTACTGTGAATCCTAATTCTTCGTAAAACGATATCAGGTAAGCCTGTGCTGAAATTCGGATTTTATTTTCATGCAAGTCATGTTTAATAAACGCAATTGCATCCTGCATCATTTTTTTAGCGAGACCACGACCCCTTGCACTTGGGTCTACAACGAGCCGCCCAATAGAAACTTCTTCAAACGAAAGCCCTTTTGGCAATACACGAAGATAGCCCATTAACAAACCGGCTTCTTTCATCATGAAACGCCACGCATGCAAATCCTTGCCGTCACAATCTTGATACGCACAAGCCTGCTCTGCAACAAAAACCTCATTTCTCAGTCTAAGAATTTGATATAGCTCCTTGGTACTCAATTCACAAAACGACTTAATCTGTTCCATTGTCAATCGACTCCTTCCGACGCTAATCCTTCAGCAGTGCTGCCAAATCATGCACACTCATTTGATTGAGCCATGTCTCGCCCGGTGTAATCATCTCATCTATGAGCGCTTTTTTACGCTGTTTAAGTTCGTCTATCTTCTCTTCAATTGTACCCTTTGTTATCATTTTAAATACTTGAACTGCTTTAGTCTGACCAATCCTATAGGCTCTGTCCGTCGCTTGATCCTCAACCGCTGGGTTCCACCATGGGTCTAAATGAACCACCATGTCTGCGCCAGTTAAGTTAAGACCCGTACCACCTGCCTTTAAGGAAATTAAAAAGACATGTCTTTCACCCTCATTGAATGCTTTAACTCTGTCCATTCTGTCCTGTGCACTCACACTACCATCAAGGTACCAGCAATCCACATTCTGAGCTTCCAGACTTGTTTTAACTAAACCCAGAAGCGTTGTAAACTGAGAGAAAATAAGCAGCCGATGACCACCAGATATCGCATCATCTACAAGCTCCAGCAATTGCTCCAGCTTGCCGCTGGACCCCTTGTACTGGTCAATAAACAGTGCTGGGTGACACGCTAACTGTCTAAGACGTGTCAGCAGGGCCAGTATTTTTATTTTATTGGCCTGTCCGTTATTTTGAGCCACTTCTTCTTCAAATTCCTTTTTAGCGCGCAGTTGCCACGCAGCATAAAGTTTTGCTTGGTCAGTCGTCATTTGATTGACCATAACGCTTTCAATTTTTTCAGGTAATTCTCTTAACACATCCTGCTTAAGGCGTCTAAGAACAAACGGTTGAATATGACGTCTCAAGTGGGCTTTAACGCGCTCATCGCCATCTTTGATAATAGGCATTGCATAGCGGTTAATAAACTGGGCGTTCTGATACAAATAGCCCGGCATAATAAAGTCAAAAATAGACCAGAGCTCAGTCAAACCATTTTCAATCGGCGTTCCAGTTAATGCAATGGTATTTCTAGCTTTTATACATTTAACGCTCTTCGCACTTAACGTGTTGGCATTTTTAATATGCTGTGCTTCGTCAATAATACAGTATTCAAAATGAATGGCCCTGTAGTAGTCTAGGTCTCTTTTGAGCAGCCCGTAAGTCGTTATGACAATATCTACATCGGTTAAGTCCGAAAGGCGCTCACTGCGCTCATGCTTAAGCCCTGTCACTATTCTTAAATTTAAGCTTGGCGCAAACTTTTCAATTTCAGCCTGCCAGTTAAAAATTAACGAAGTCGGTACAACAATCAGCGCTTTTCCGCTTGCCTGACCCTCCGCTGACCTAATTTCTTTTTCTGATAGAAGGAAAGTGAGTACCTGCAGTGTTTTACCAAGGCCCATGTCGTCCGCTAGTATACCGCCAAAACCATATTGAGTCAGGGTTTTAAGCCACTTAAACCCTACCACTTGATAGTCCCTGAGAACTGATTTCAGTGACTCAGGCACTAAAATTTCCTGTTCATCCGGTTCTTCTAAATTGCGAATTAAGTGCTTAAACTGCTGGTTACGCTCCAGTAAAATGCCTTCTCTTTCTTTGCCTATCGCTTCCAAATAAACCGCCCTATATGCCGGAAGCGTTACAACATCTTGCACCAGCTGACTGGTCTTAAGGTTTAAATGCTGGGCTAGCTCGTCTAAGTCCGCTATTGCACCATCGGTTTGAAGCGCTACTAAGTCTCCATTTTTTAACCGATGATAACGCTTCTTCAACCTATATGCCTGTAAAAGCGCTAGAAGCTCATCTTTAGACATACCCTCGGATTCAACCTTCATTTCGAGCAGACCACTTTGCTGTTCCATTTTACACGAAACTTTAAAAGGATTTGGCACCTTTAAAGACACCGTCATAAACCTTTCAGTTCTAAACACAGTTGCCATTGCAAGCAACTCCTCTATTCCTTTGAAGAAAAAGTCACCTATTGCCTCCACGTCCTCTAGTCGAAGACTGGCTTCTACTCGGTGAAAACCTTGCTGCTTAAACCAAGCCAAGCATTCATTTTCAGCAGTAAAGTCACGTATTAATTGAGCTTGTCCTTCTGATTCTTTATTGACAGGTCCCTCTGGATTCAAGGGCTGTATTTCATGACTACCGTATTTAAAAACGACATCGGCTAAAACTTCATTTTGCCACTGGTCTAAATAGACTTCAACTTCCATAGGCTCACGCACAACCCGTTTTTCCAGTTCAGGTGATAGAACTACCGTCGCTTCTTGTTCCATACGCGGCAGAATTCTTGAAAAGAAATGATCCATTTGTTCACCGTCTATACGAACGCGCACTTCTGAAAGCTCTGAAACCTGTGCCAGCAGTGGTGTCATGGCTTTTGCAAATTTTGCATCTACTCTATAAAGCTGGCCTTTGGTATAGACAAATTTTCCTTTTCGGTCCAGCACCTTAAGCGTTTTGTTGCTTTCATATAAATTGAGCAGCATTTGCTCGTTTTCTTCAACCACACGGACTTCAACACTTGGGTTGCCCCAAACAACATTTATTTGGTGGACTTCCTTTTCTAAATAACGTTCCAGTCTTAGCTCAAACGGCTGACTATCCATTAAATCAAGAAAGGCTTCCAGCATATCGTCAGTCAAGCAGATACGCTTACCTTCAAAAGCACTAGCTCTTCTAACTGTACTACCGCGCATAAGACCGGCAGCGCCTTGCTCTAACTGTTTCTCATTCCAGTAAGTTGTCATAAGAAGCTCTAATAAGCCTTGACTCATCAAGTCAAGACTGCTATTTGAAGGCTCAAAAATAAAGCTCTTGCCAAAAGCAATCGCCTGATTTTGGCTATACTGCATTAAAAAATCATGAATCTGTTTGATTGGGTAAATTCGATTGCTACGAATAGACAGTTCCAAGTACTTCGTGGAGCCCAACATGCCATTCTCACTGACCACCAAGGCAGGTATAAGCGCTACCGAAGCCGTTCCAATGCGCTCTTCCTGTTCAAGCAATTGAAAAGCCTCATAGAACCGCTTACTCGCCATATCTTCCATCCGCTTTCGCAACTTGGCTTCTTGTTGCGCTTCCGCTTCAGACCTAGATATTTGGTTTGAGCCCATCCTATCTCCAGAATTGCCCTCAGAACCTTGTAGGTGTAATCCTCTAGCTACGGACTCTAAATTTGGTACTGTATCCTTGTAACTCATTGCCCAGTGCTTTTCCCAGTTCATCTGAATCGATTTAAGTACTGCTACTATATGTTTGCACGCACCTTTATAATTGGCATAAGCTTGGCACTGACAGGTAGCAGATTGTATGTGCTGAGCTTCGTTAAAGAATATACGCACATGATACCGCTGCTGTCCCATTACGTCCGCACTGAATATTTTATTCTCTGCGTCAAACTCAAGTCTTGCCACTTTTCCCTTGCTATAATATTGAACGCCTTTGGTATACGTTATATCGTGAACCACTTGGCTGCGAATCTCTTGATTGCTGATCATGGGTTTTCCTCCTTACAGACAAAGCAAAAAGGTTTTGTAGCTTTTCCTCGCATAGAAAACCTCTACTACGAGCATAGCACAAAACCTTCCGTCTTTCTAAGGCCTCTTGTCATTTTCTTTATTTTTTATGATTCAGCTGATCCCCCAAGCAGTCCTTCGCTATATAATTCGAGAAAATTTCTTACCACCTCAGGGTCATAAAGCTTGCCCGCTTGCTCTTTTAAAATATTCAGCGCAGTTTCATGATTATAGGCAGCTCTATAAGGTCTTTTATGAGTCATGGCGTCAAAACTATCACAGACAGCAATGATTCTGGCATCCAGTGAAATAGCCTCACCTTTAAGCCCAACAGGATAACCACTGCCATCCCAGTGCTCGTGATGTTCTAAAATGCCTCTGCTCGTATGAAATCCATAATAATATCGTATTAACTTATCACTCATCGTAACATGAAAGCGGATAATTTCTATTTCGTCGTAACTCAACTTTTCTTCTTTTTTCAGCAGTTTCTCGTCTATATGAATTTTTCCAATATCAAAAAAACGGCCTGCCATAATAAGTTCGTAAAGTCTCTCCCCGCACAAATTCATACGGATAGCCACCTGCTTTACCATTTCTAAAACTCTTTCGGAGTGTCCTCTTTCATAGGGATCCTTTAAGTAAAGATCCTCCATCAAATCAGTTAATTTTTCCTTATGCAGCACAAATTCGTCCTCTATAGAAATACCGACTGCATGAACTAAAATCTTGGTATCTGTCATCATGAGCAAACTTATAGTCTCACTCATTTGATAACTTAGAAATGCATCGCCTTGCTCATAGCATTTTTGTTCAGCCAAATCTTTTAATTGACCCTCCAGTAGATAGTAACTTTTAAAACCATGGGTACTTCTTAATGGTTCAATGAACAATATTTTACCCTGCTTCATATGATAAATTTGAACATCGCAAACAGATTCTTTAAATATGCGCTCTATGAAATTTTCTTTGTAATCAATCATATCCTCTGCTTTTGAGGCATTCTGCTCATATATTTTAATATCGTGATACATGATTTCACCTCACATTCCGCTATCTTTAAAGATACCCCATAGTGTTCATTTTTAAGCATAATCATTATATAATATTTTTTGCATTCATGTAGAGATATAAAAAACCTAAGACTTCATAAGTTGATGTCCTAGGTTTCTCATTTACACGTTATTGTTTTGCAAAAAATTCTAAACTTGAAATAACTTTGAGTTTTTGATTAACCATTTTTCCAAGTGTTTTATAAGTAATCGACTCAGATAACCCCTCTGACTGCACTAATCTCCCTTGTATATCTACCATGAGTGCATAAAGTGACTTTTCAAAATTTAGGGCAAATTCAACAATTTCTAGGCGAGACTCTACTTCGGGTGGGTTAAAAGTACGTACAAATTGATTAATTAGTGACGCAATCATGTCGTAAGTCGCAAAATCAATTTCTTGAGCATTCTCATCGTTTATATTCGCCCCGAGTCCCAAATAATAATGTTTATCTCTTTGTGCAATATGGATCATCACGCGAATTAACGCTTTTAATTGTTCATCGGTATGACCGTTAAGTAGCTTTTCGTATAAAACGATTTTCTTTTCCGTTATAGAAATAGCCTTATCTAACAATTCTCGAATATCGTACATAGCGCCTCCTACTTCTCAACACTAAATACAAGTGCATTACTCACATCTCTACCAGGTACATGTAGATATTTGCCTTCGAAGTACAATCCTGAGGAAGCACCCCCATCTAAATTAATCGCGTCTATAAGTCCTAGTTTTTTTACTATTTCCGCAAGTTCTTTGATTGTCACACTTGGTACCGTTCCCATGACCAAAGTTTGGTCTTTTTTTATCCCGATGAAACTACGCTGTCCTTTTACATTGACAATTTTACTGTTTTTAAACCCTTCTTCTTCACTATCTGTAATAATTCTTCCATTTTTAAGCAAAGTCGGCCCTGCGCTTACAGCTGTATTGACCGTTGACCAATCTTCTGAATCATCAAAGTTTGCATCTTTGGAATAATCCTTAGTCATCATTTTAGACGAAAAAGAAGCTGAATAGCCTAATTGGAGTCGGCCTATAATAGCTTGGTCGCCAGTAACTACAACAAACCCATCTTTAGGGATTGTCGTTTCCCCTTCTGTAACGCGAATTACTTTACCATTAGAAATTACAATCGAAGTCTTTTCATGTTTACCCGTAGTCTTCCCAAACGCTGGTGTAAATATAACAATCGCTTCAAGTCTTGGATCTACATGGTTAATATTCCATGCATACCAACTACTAGACCAGTCTGCATTATCATTTACCTTTCCTTCTATACCTATTTTAAGTCGATCGATTTTCATCTGTTTATTTTCCGTAAACCCTACCGTTGCATATTGTGCGCTTAAGTGGAGCGCCTGCCCGTCTTTAACAATAGTCCCCCATGGTTGCATTGGGCCAGTCTTCGTATAGGCGTCAAAGAATGTTCCATTAATAGCTGCTACAACTTTATTGCTACTGCTATTAGCAGATTTTGCAATTGAACTGAGTGCAGCAGTTGATCCAATTTTTCCATTTGCAGCTACCACGTCTATTTTAAGTTTTGGATTTTTTAAATCCACATAAACCATTTTTACCGTTTGCTTTCCGCCAGTATATTTTACAATCTCGTTTTTACTCCAAATGGGTGCAGCCGCAGTCGCATCCAATCTCAATGGATTCCATAAACTCGTTGTTACAGAACATACCATTGCCACAATCAATGCTGTCATTTTTTTGTACATACATTCTCCTTCTGTAAATCGTCTTAATATTCACATTATACCGCATACCACGCTAACTATGAACTTTATAATTTATGCAATCAAATTTATTTGCTTTTTTTCATATTTTATTTTTATTTTTTAACAGTTCCATGTATAATGGAATAGTAATATGTCTTTTTTGTGCTTTGAGCGGGTAATTTATCGTCCCGGCGGCTATAAATAGACCCTCGCAATACTAAATGGTCTATTTAAAATAAACTTTAGGAGGTCACACATGTTAGTTTCAGCAAGTAAAATGTTAAAAGATGCAAAGATGGGTCAATACGCAGTAGGTCAATTCAACATTAACAACTTAGAATGGACGAAAGCGGTTTTATTAACTGCACAAGAAAACAATTCACCAGTTATTCTTGGTGTTTCTGAAGGTGCAGGTAAATACATGGGCGGTTACAAGACTATCGTTGGCATGGTAAACGGTATGATCGAAGAACTCAAAATTACAGTGCCAGTTGCACTTCACTTAGACCACGGTAGCTTTGATGGTGCTGTAAAATGCATCGAAGCTGGTTTCTCTTCAATCATGTTCGACGGTTCTCACTACGCAATCGACGAGAACATTGCTAAAACAAAAGAAATCATTTCTATCGCTAACGCTAAAGGCATTTCAGTAGAAGCAGAAGTTGGTTCTATCGGTGGTGAAGAAGATGGCGTTGTAGGTGCTGGTGAAATTGCTGACGCTGCTGAGTGTAAAATGATTGCTGACCTCGGCGTTGACATGCTCGCTGCTGGTATCGGCAACATCCACGGTAAATACCCTTCAAACTGGACTGGTCTTAACTTCGAAGCGCTTGAAAACATCAAGAACGCTACAGGTGACATGCCACTTGTTCTTCACGGTGGTACTGGTATCCCAGCTGAAATGATTAAGCAAGCTATTTCTCTTGGCGTTGCTAAAATCAACGTAAATACAGAATGTCAATTATCTTTCCAAGAAGCTACTAGAAAGTACTTCGAAGCTGGTAAAGATTTAGAAGGCAAAGGCTTTGACCCAAGAAAGATTCTTGGCCCTGGTTACGAAGCAATCAAAGCAACTGTTAAAGAAAAAATGGAACTTTTCGGTTCAGTAAACAAAGCTTAGTTTTAATAGATTAAGTAAAAAAGGGTTTTTTCCTCATTGGAAAAAACCCTTTTTATATTTATTTCAAAACGCTATTGTTAATCAATCACACAAGACTTATCTAATTCCATTGCCTTCACTGGGTTACTCACCTTATGTAACCATTTTCCACTCGCTTCACACGCGTAACCTAGAAATGCGCCACAAACCAATGCTAGAGCCACGCCCTGCCAGTTACCGCCCGCAGCAAAGGTGCTGAACGAACCCACAAACGTGCCCGGTATAAACTTAAGCCACTTACATTTAGACTGTAGGCACATAACCGATGTAATCACAATTGTACTGATTGTTCCTGCATGTGGAATTGCAAAGGTCTGTGTCAACATAATCATGACCATTGCCCAAAAGACACCACTCAAGTTTGTAGCCAAAGCGTCCTTGACGCCCTGTTTGCCACCACCTGCTGCAAAAAAAGTCGTACAGCCTGCAAAACCAGCCCAAGCAATCAAATTAAAAAAAGTGCTCAGTTCCATCCAAGCCCCACACAGCAGGCCTGTGGTTAAAGAAAGTGCTACTAAATACGTCATAAAAAAACATCTCCCCTCACAAGTTAAACATTAAGGATCAATGGATTAGTACAATCCAAGGTTCTAATGTAACCCACGAGGAGAGATTTGTCAAACAAGTCAGACAACCGAATTAATAAGTTAGTTTTTTTGCACTGGTGGTTCAAAACTCATCTTCCAACCGTAGTAACCTGTCTCAAGGTTCTTTTCATAGGTCAGGAAGGCACTAAATTTAGTCCCTTTTTTGCTGATAAAGCTATTGGAAAACACAAAGCCATTTTCTAGAAGCCGTGAAATTGTTTGAGCTGATGGTCTCACTTTGAGCGCAAACAAGAACTTGTCATTCTTCCAAACAACAAACTTGCAGCCACCCTTCCAGTTTGTACAGCCAAATCCCTTTTCACCTTAAACCACGTCACTGCCGCAGACTGGACATTTCCCCAGCGACTCCTGTCCCTCTTTAAGCAGTTGGTTTTCACCTTCATAAATCAAATGAAAATCGTCTTGTTTAATTTTGCTTACCGCTTCAGCAGTAAAATCCTTGATTGCCTCAAGAAACTGCTCTTTAGCTGCTTCACCTTTACCCATGTCCGACAGAATTTTCTCCAGTCGGCCCGTATACTCTAAGTCAAAAAGTTCCTTTACAGGAAACAACTCAACCATACGACGCCCCATGTCTGTACAAAAGAGATTTTTTCCCTTAGCACCAATATAGCCCACATGTTTAAGTTTGCTAATGGTCTCCGCCCGTGTCGCAGGCGTACCAATGCTAAAACCACTCAAAATGGCCTGAATCATCTCGTCGGAATCCTGCTCTTTATATTTCTTTCCGCAAGTTTCCATGACTCTAAGCAGTGTTTTTTCTGTATGTTTCTTTGGCGGACTTGTCTCCTTGGAGTCAATTGCCCCTTCAATAAAGGCAACTTCATCGTTTAAGTTCAGTTTTGGCAGTTCCTTGTCCTTGCTTTGAATTTTCTCTACCTTTTTCCAGCCCTGTACCAGTTGTATACGCCCTTTAGTCACAAAGACCCCCGGGTCTTCCAGTCCGATGATTTGTGTCGTCAGACTGGCTTCCTCATGCTCCGCAATGGGCATGAACTGCATAACAAACCTATTCTTAACCGCTTCATAAACAATAGCCTCATCTGGTGGCAAGTTCTTCGGTAGCACATAAGTCGGCATGATGGCACTATGACTTTCTACTTTACTATTGTCAAAGACTCGTTTATTGGTATGGAACTGAATTTCAGACTCGTATGGCAAGCCTCTTTTTACAATACTCAGCACTTTTTCCGCTTTTTCGGTCAGCGTCTCTTCCAGTGCTAAACTGGCCGTTCTCGGGTAGGTAATCAGCTTCTTTTCATAGAGACTCTGCGCTACTTTAAGCACGCGGTCAGAAGTCCAACCCTTTTCCTTTGACGTGACGTGCCCTTGTAAATTAGAGAGATTGAAAAGACTTGGCGGGTACTCCCGTTTTTGGTCAACTTGCTTATCAATAACCTTGCCGTGCTTACCCGGTAATTCTGCCAGCAGCGCCGCTAAAGCATCCTTAGTAGGAAACTTGTCCTGTCCTTCAATCTCATAAATCGCTTCAAATGGCGCACCTGATTTGCCATTGGCGTCTAACAGCGTTGGCTGAAACTGGACATTTAATTTATGAAAGGCCTCTGGAATGAAGTTTTCTATTTCCATATCTCTGTCGTATATAATTTTTAGCGTTGGTAGCAAAACCCGTCCTACATTTAGTATTTTATTGGAACCTCTTTGATACTTTAAAGTCGCTACCGAGGTTAAGTTAATGCCAATAATCCAGTCCGCCCATTGACGGCTGATTCCTGCATCCCTTAACGGATTCATGGTGCGATTGTCAATGAGCTTTTGAAGGCCTTGACGCACTTCTTCCGCTGTCCACTCGTTGAGTAAGAGTCGTTCTATAGGCTTCTCTACTTGTAGGAATTCCAAAATAATGTCGCCAATAATTTGGCCTTCTCTATCGAAGTCAGTTGCCGAAATAACACCAGACACGTCTGGTCTACGTATGAGCTGAGCAATGATACTGAGCTGTTTTTTAGCCCCTTCATCGACTTGCTTGCGGTTTTCAGAACTGGCTTTAACCTGATACTCAAACTGTTCAGGAATAAATGGATAGTTCTCCAGACGCCAGCTCGCCATTGTTTCGTCATAGTCTTTAGCGTCTTTGAGTTCCAGAAGGTG
>JBGSUZ010000214.1:0-2979 GCA_041753235.1 Acidaminobacteraceae bacterium | reverse complement strand
GAAGTTGTAGTCATTGAGAAGTTTCATGCGTCTTTGAAGGTTGAGTTTATGCTCTTCCCAAGCCGCAACTGGGTCTGGCTGGTCTACACGAACCGTCTTAAAGATTGCATCCCAAAGTTTTTCAACCGCTTCTTCTGTCGAAACATCTGGGAATACTTTGACTGCCCAGCTATCCGTTGGAATAGACGCCACGCACCAAGCGTTTTTGTTAGACATCATTTTGTTTCTGTAGTGGGCAACAGCCGTGCTAGAAACCTTATTTTGTCTCGCCATTCTTTCAGGGTCTACGCCTTTATATACCTCTGGGTCAGACGCTGAAATACTTAAGAAAGCTGCGCCTTCATCTGCATGGTCGTTATAAAACGACTTTTGCCACTCTGGGAATTCGTCGAAAATCTCGTCTTTTGCGTTTAAAAATGTCTCTCTAGAGATCAAATCGTCTCTCCAGTTCATGACAACCTTGCGTGCGCCGACTGCATAAGCCTCTTTGACAATTGCTCTGCCAAAGTATGCGCATTCTACCGGACAGTTTACCACAAGAATTTGATTGTCCTGTAAATTGATACCCGTTCTCACTAATAGTCTTGCGTACTTCTCAAGTTGATTCTGTTCCATAAATTAACCACACCCCTAACGTGTTTTTTTGTGAGCCCCCCGCACTTACTTAGTTCTCAGTGCTTCCAGCTCTTTATCTGTCAACTCTCGGTAGTGACCAAGAGGTAACGACTCATCCAATTTTAAATGACCCATTTGTATCCGTTTTAAGTAAAGAACTTTTTTATCTACACTTTCAAACATGCGCTTAACTTGATGGTATTTGCCTTCATAAATGGTCAGCAAAATCTTCGACATTTCTGGGCCGCTTTCCAAAATAGTCAGGTCCGCAGGCATAGTTTTATAATCATCCAAATAGACGCCCTCTTTAAACTGCTGTCCATCTGCTTCAGTCACTGTGCCTAAAATATCTGCGTAATAAGTCTTTGGTACGTGTTTCTTAGGTGCAAGTAGGTCATGCGCTGCTTTGCCATCGTTTGTCAGCACTAAAAGGCCTTCCGTGTCCTTGTCTAGTCTTCCTACCGGGAAGAGTTCGAAGAAGTTGTAGTCGTCACCAATCAGGTCAATAACCGTCTCACCTCTGCCGTCCTCTGTCGCTGACAAGTAACCATCTGGCTTATTGAGCATTAAATAGACAAACTCCTTATAAATAACCGGTTCGCCTCTATAAGTCACTTCTTGCTTTTCTATATCGATTTGCTCACTACCTGAACGGGCGCGTTCGCCGTCTACCTTGACAGAACCCGTACGAATCACGTCTTTCAGTTCTCTTCGTGATGCGATGCCCATATGGCATAACAACTTATCCAATCTCATTTTCTTTCCCACTATAATAACCTCCAGGTCGATTGATACATATTTTTAAGAGTTCCATTATTCATTTTAGCCCAACCCAGTGGGTAACCATCTACACCTACTAAGGTCATGCCTTCTCCACCTTCTGCATGAAGAGTTTCGCCCTTTAGGTACTTAACCGCTTCTATTTGGTCGCCGCTAAAACTAATACTGTTTTTTGCGTCAGTTAACTTTAATCCCATGGCAAGCGCCTGCGATGGCGTAAATTTCTTGCCGTTCCACTCGCCGAGCAGCCAGCCGTAACGGACTATACGAACACCTTTGAGCGGCAGGTCATATTTCGGACGCAGATAAAGTTTGCCGTTCATTTCTTCAAAGTGGCCTGTAAGCGGTGCTTTGAGCGTCGCCTTCATAAAATCTTTGAAGTAGTCAGGTGCCTCATTGTTTTTAAGTTCTTTATAAACAGGCGTTTCACCTTCTGTGCGTTTGAGCTTAGCAACAAAGTGGCCTTCGCCTTTTAATTTGTGAGGCCAAAGTCTGCCATAGCCATTCTCTGTTGCAAATTCAAACTTTGCAGGGTCAATCGCTTCCTGAACGTAGTCTGTTCGGCTCGCCATAAAGTCCTCTAAGCAGTCCTCATTTTCAAGACTTGAGAAGGTACAAGTCGAGTAGACAAGCTCACCGTCAGGTTTTAATGTACTACCAATATGCTTCAAAATGCTATTTTGTAGTTCTCTGCAGTGGTCTGTGTCATGGGTGCCCCAAGAGGCTACCATTTTAGGTTCTTTTCTGAACATGCCCTCACCAGAACAAGGTGCGTCTATAAGTAATTTATCAAAAAAGCCTTCTAACTTTTCGCCAATCACATCTTCTGTGGTATTTAAAATGAGGACATTGGTGACCCCCATCATTTCCAAATTCTTAACAAGGGCCTTAATACGACCGGTACTGACATCGTTTGAAACGAGCAGGCCTTTATTATTTAAATAAGAAGCAATTTGCACACTCTTGCCCCCTGGGCAGGCGCACATGTCCAGCACGGTGTCATTTTCATTTGGTGCTAATACATTGACTGGGGCCATTGCCGACGGCTCTTGAATGTAGTATAGACCTGCATAATAATGTGGGTGCTTGGTCGGCTTGTCTTCTGGGTCATAGTAAAACCCATCCCGAGTCCAAGGGATAGGTGTTAAGGTAAATGGTGTAATGTTTAAAAATTCTTCTACCGAAATTTTCAGGGTGTTGACCCGAAGACCATAAAAACGCTCGTCTTCATAGCTATTTAAAAAGGGCTCCAATTCGTCCCCAAGAAGTGTCTGCATTCTGTCTAAAAAGGCTGCTGGTAATTTCATGTTGTTCACGTCCGTTCTGTGTTTAAAAAAACAATCCATCGCTTAACCATAAAAACTTTTTACCGTCTTATCTTACCATAACGATGGCCTTTTTGCCACGCGGATTGGGCGGTGAAGCGGTTTTAAAAAAATCAAATTAATGTCACATGTACTGGATGGGGTTTCCTTTTTCACTTCATAAGATTAAGATAGTAGATGTAGGGTACAAATGTCCTAGATTTGTTAAGAGGAGGAATTGCTATGTCATTAGTCACCACTAAAAAAATGTTCGAAGATG
>JBGSUZ010000213.1:0-4507 GCA_041753235.1 Acidaminobacteraceae bacterium | reverse complement strand
TCTGTACCTGTTGAAGGTCTGCTTGTTGAAGTTTCCTATCACAAAGCAGCAATTCTGGTTGTCCGTACTGAGCAATATAGTTTCTTAAGCCGTCTAGGTCGGATAAGAATTGAAACTTTAGCGTCTCTTGACTTGTATAAGCTAATGCTTGTTTTAGGCTATCTACAAAGTCTATATTTTCACTTAATAAAATAATCATTTCCACTGTGCTCACCCCTTATTACTAATTTAAATCACATATTACAGTATTTAACATATATTTGCAAGCATTTTTTACCATAATTTTCATATTTATTAATTTGAACGCTATTTATGCTCCTATAGATATTTTTTTTTGAATAATAAGAAATTTTAATTGGAATACTATAATAATATTAGTTATACTTAAATCGAGATACCACCAAATCTCAATTTATTTCGAAATAAAAAACCTTAGAAGCAAAAAAAGCCCTCAGGGCTTTTTTTGTTGGCCTTGAGGACTTTCTCATTATTGGATTTTCTATTACGTCACATTATGCACTACCCTAGGTACTATTTAGATTATTTTTTAGCAGTATCCTCTGACACATATTGCAGATATTTCTTTTCTGAAAAATGCCATGTCACCAAACCAAAGATAGTACCCATGCCTAAAAATACTATAAACATTTTTAAGAAATATAATAATATATCTTTACTGATATTAAATTTATTGGCAATCAATGTCAATAAATTTAATACACTACTTGTCATCAAACTCCATGCGAGTGTACCCTTTATTAAAACGTACTTCACTTGACCCATCTTATGAGAAGGCTCCCATTTTAAAATGGCGTCTCTTTCTTTTTGTTCCTTCGGTGTCAATCTAACCAAATTCTTTTCTTTGATCTTCTCATTTTTCTTTTTCTTCTTAGCCATTTAGCCCACCCTTTGTCTTGTCATAAAAACGACTTCCTTAACGCCATTATACGCTAAGGAAGCCACTGAGTTCAATCATTTAAGAAAATAGAAGCCTATTGCTATTGTCATTTATACCGGATGTACCTGTTCTTCCTTTTTTAAAAGGGTTGAGTCAATTAAATATTTTTGTGCCTGTCTGAATTTGAAGTACTCAATTGCAGGTTGTGGGAACAGTGTATAAGTCAACACATCTTCTGGTGTTTCGAAATACTCTCCAATTTCAGATGCCATTTTGTCAAGGGTTGGCTCTAATAAGTCTGCTGGTCTGCAAGTAATCACTTCATCATTGCCAATTATTTTGCGAACAATCTCGTCTTTAATTGGCACTGCTGGTTTACCATACATGCCTTTCACGTAAGCCTTCACTTCATTTGGAACCATTTTATAACGTTCCCCAGTAATGACGTTAAGTACGGCTTGTGTGCCTATGATTTGGCTAGTAGGCGTTACAAGCGGCGGGAAGCCCATGTCTTCTCTCACTCTTGGCACTTCTTTAAGCACATCGGCATACTTGTCGAGTGCGTTTTGCATGCGCAGTTGTGAAACAAGATTGGAGAGCATACCACCAGGGACTTGGTACACTAATGTATTGATATCCATACCAAGAACTTTTGGGTCCATGAGGCCACTTTCAAGTGCTTTGTCACGGATTGGCTGGAAGTGTTCTGTAATTGGATTAAGTTTTTCGAGTTGAATGCCTGTATCGTATGGTGAGCCTTGTAATGTAGCTACCATCGCCTCAGTTGCAGGTTGAGAAGTTCCTAGTGCAAATGGTGAAATGGCAGTGTCAATAATGTCTGCACCGGCTTCAATGGCCTTTAAATAAGTCATGTCTGCAAGTCCGCTTGTACAGTGTGAATGCACCTCTACTGGCACAGAAATAGTCGATTTAAGGCCTTTAACAAGGTCATAAGCCGCATAAGGTGTCAAGAGGCCCGACATGTCTTTAATACAAATTGAATCTGCTCCCATTGAAACCATATCAGAAGCGAGTTTAACAAAAGCTTCTGTCGTATGCACTGGGCTGATTGTGTAAGAAATAGCAGCTTGTGCATGCGCACCTTCTTGCTTTGTCACGCGAATGGCAGTTTCTAAGTTTCTTAAATCGTTGAGGGCGTCAAAGATACGTATAATGTCAATGCCGTTAGAAACTGAATGTTTGATAAACTCAGTTACAACATCGTCTGAGTAGTTTTTATACCCTAATATATTTTGACCTCTTAAAAGCATTTGAAGTTTAGTGTTTTTAACATGTTTACGGATTGTTCTAAGTCTGTCCCATGGGCTTTCGTTTAAAAATCTAAGAGAAGCGTCAAAAGTAGCGCCACCCCACATTTCAAGTGCATGATAACCGACTGCATCCATTTGCTCCAAGATTGGAATCATGTCTTCTGTTTTTAAACGTGTCGCTATTAATGATTGGTGTCCATCTCTAAGCACCGTTTCTGTAATTTTGATTTGTCCCATAATAAAATCCTCCCTGCTAGCGCACAATTATCTTTGTGAAAAGTCTATCATCTGTTCAAAAAAGTGTACATGCGGTAAGAAAAGTGATAATATTAGCTTAGTTTACTAAATAAAGAATAAGTTCTTATTAACCTTATTAGTTGAGGAGGATTCCGATGGACACTACAGACATTAAAATTCTCGAAATTCTGCAACACAACGGTCGAATTTCCATGAAAGAATTAGGTAAATTAGTTGCACTTTCTCCACCCGCAGTCTCTGAGCGCGTTAAGCGACTTGAGGACAACGGCGTTATAAAAGGTTATATTGCTGTTGTTGACCCGCGAAAATTGGGTAAAAGAGTATACGCAATAATAAATGTAGCAATGAAGGTCAGCCATCACAAAGCATTCTTAAAACTTGCCAATGAAGATAACGCCATTGTTGAGTGTCACCATTTAACGGGTGAGGACTGCATGACCATAAAAGTGCTCGTAAATGATACTTTAGAACTCGAGCGACTTTTAGACCGTATTCAACAAGTCGGCAATACAAAAACAACCATTATACTCTCTTCGCCGCTAGAATTTAAGCCAATTCTTCCGTAGATTCAAAGATAGGAGGCATGCTTGTGAAACGCCAACCAGTCATTGTCATTTTACTGTTGATTGCAATTGTTGTTACTGGGAATTTTTTGTATTTTTCTAATCAAACAGTAACCTTAAACTTCTATTCACACCCGGATAAAAACGGAACCATAAGAGAATCGATACAAGTGTTCGAAACAGAAAACCCTAAAATAGAAATCAACCTAGTAGAACTGCCTGACAATACGAATGAGAAATACGACATCATTCGTGCAAAACTTGCTGAGCAAGATGGCTCTGTCGACATTGTTGACTCCGATGTTACTTGGCCTGCCATTTTTGTAAAAGAGAAATGGATTGAGCCTTTAGACAAGTATTTTTCTCAAGAAGAACTTGCAGAACACTTTGAGAGTTCCATAGAGTCTGCCAGAATCAATGGCAAGCTTTACGGTATCCCTTACCGATATGACAGCGGTTTGATTTTTTATCGAAAAGACCTTTTAAACAAGTATGGTTTTAAAGCGCCAGAATCTTTTGATGAACTTTTAGCGATTGCAAAAACCATTACTGCAAATGAGAATGACCTTTATGGCTATGCGGGTTCGTGGAAAAACTTCGAAGGCTTAACCTGCAACTACATAGAATTCCTTTGGGCCTCTGGTGGTGACATGGCTGTCAATGCAGACGGCGTCGTCCAATTTGAACAAAAGCAAGGTTACACTGCCTTGAAAACGATGACGGATCTAATCTATAAATACGACTTAGTCCCTCCGGAAGCAACTAACTTCTCTAGCGGAGATGTCCGCAAGCTTTTTGCAAATGGTAATTTACTGTTTATGCGTGACTGGCCTGCTGGGTGGGCTGTTGTCAACTCCCCCGACTCAAAAGTTCAGTCTCAAGTCGGGGCCATGCCAATTCCTAGTCTTCATGAAAAAAACATTAGCCCAGGCACTTATGGCGGCTGGCAATATATGATTTCTAAAAACAGCAAGCACAAAACCGCTGCTGTAAAATTTTTAAAGTTTATAACCAGTGACACTGAACAGAAACGCAGTTTTACGGCATACAGTTACTTACCGTCTAAACGACAACTCTATTATGACTCAGAAATTTTAGCAAAAGTACCTTTTGCCATTGACCTCGCAGAATACTTTAACCAAGCTAAACCGCGCCCAAGGGTTGCGAATTACGACATGGTTACTCTCATTTTGCAGTCAGAAGTTCATAAAGCCCTTGTGGGAGACCAGTCTCCTGAAGAAGCAGTCGTCAATATAAGCGATCGCCTTTCTGGACTGAGTAAATAAAACCTACTAGAACAAAATCCCCTAAGCATTCAATTGAATAGCTTAGGGGATTTTTTAATAAACTGACAAGCGTTATCTAAATAACCATATTGTTATATATTTTCTTGTTTTTGTACTCTTCTATTTCAACAACGTTAAATGAAAAAGTAAATTCCGCTTTTAATAGTCAACCGGAAGTTACTTCTGCAAAGATATAGTACAATTACTAAGATATCTGTCCTGAGTAATCAG
>JBGSUZ010000212.1:0-4608 GCA_041753235.1 Acidaminobacteraceae bacterium | reverse complement strand
AAATTTCTTAAATATTATGGAGTCCAACTTAACCTATACGATTCCTCTAAATTTTGATTCGGTTCAAGTTAAAAGTCTTATTCTCGTTGGTGAACACGAAAAGAAAATCATGCTGGACTCTGCACGACTTATCGTGTCTGCAAATTCGTTGTCTACAGGCTATAGTGTTCAAAATGAAGCTCATGGCATTCCACTATCCTCACCAGAGCTGTTTAATACAGTCGTCCAGTCATGGCTAAAGAACGAGGAACTTCCCCCACAACTAGTTTCTATCTCTTTGTAAGCTAACTAAAAAAGCGTGTGTGCAGCGTCTTGGTCTCATCTGCTTTATCAAAATAAACCTCCCATTTCATGCTAACTGAAATGGGAGGTTTTCTGTATGTTATAGAATTATTACTCAAATATATCCAATATTTTTGTCATTGATTCTTCATACTCTACTTCATTTGAGTTATAGAACAGGAGTAGGTCATCAACGACGTTAGGATCATCTATTGACCTAGGAACATCAAAATCTACATTTTTAATATACTGTTCCCAATTGGCCAATTTCCATGTATCTCTTGGTGAATTTCTTTTAATCATCCTTTGGTGTATCACGTCTACCTCAGTAATGACCCATACCACAGTAAGTCGCGTGTCGTTCTCAAGTAAACGGCACTTTAAATCGTTTATATAGGCTACATCTCTTATTTCTCGTGTAAAGGGTGCATTTATTAAAACTATGTCGTCATAATTCAGTGCTTCCAACGCCAAATCTAACGTTACCTGATACTCAAAGTCACGAATATTTTCTTCAAAGAAGTCAGAGCTTCTGTTGGGTTCTTGTCCCGCTACTTTAAAAATCTGATTAGATAATACGATTAGCATATCTTTGTCTAGATATACTACATGCTTTAGTCGTTTTGCCAATTGCTTTGAAATGTAGGTCTTGCCGCTTGCCGGTGGTGATGTGACTAAGATTAATCGCTTCATTTTTTCACCTTTTCATTAATATTCTAACGTGCTAATTGAACCTTTTCAATTTTTGAAGTCCAGTCACAGAAAGGTGAGACTTCAAAGTTTTTGACTCTTACGTTGCTAATATCCAATTGATTGTATTGACCAATAAACATATACGGAAGCAGTTCGTTAATTCGTTTTGCATACTGATGCATCAATTCAGTTCTTTTGGTTTGGTCAAATGCTTCTTCTGCTGCAACAGAAAGTCTATCTATTTCTGCATCCCTTAGACCGATTGAATTATTCCCATCTGGAACGTCATAATCAGAATGGAAAATATCTCTTGAAGTTGGGTCTGGTGTAAGTGACCAAGCCATATTGTACATGTCAAAGTCTCTTTCAGTATACACCTTTTTGACAAGTTCATCGAACTCAGTTTCACTTATTTGAACGTCGACACCAATCCTTTTCCAATCAGTTTTAATCATAGGTACAATAGTATCTGTATAGTCAGAACCATTATAAGTTTCCCAAATAAAACTAAGCTTTTTACCATTTTTTATACGGATGCCATCTGCACCTTTTTTCCAACCAGCTGCCTCTAAAAGTTGTTTAGCTTTTGTAGGGTTGTATTCATACTTGTTCACGTCATCTGTATATGCCCAAGAAACTTGAGAAATTGGTTCATTACAAACGGTACCGTAGCCATTGTAGTAAACATCGGTGAACGCTTTTCTGTTGAAACCATAGGTTAGTGCTTGTCTTATCCTCTTATCGGCAAGTCTTTCGTCTCTTAAGTTAAAGCCTATATAACTATATGCATTTGCTAAATATTTGTTAATTGAAACAAACCCTATTTTATTAATTCGAGCTTCCGTATCTGCACGTGCAGCTAAACCAGTTCGAATGTCTACGTCACCCTGCTGAAGTTCATCAAATGCATCTGATTCATGATATAACTTAATGATTAGGTTAGGAACATTTACCTTCCCGCCAAACCAGTTCGGATTTGCCTTAAATTCAACATATTCGTCTGGTACGTACTTCTTTAAAATATAACGTCCACTACCTATAATCTTTGCTTTATCTTGCATTGCTTTCATTTTATCAGTTTTCCCTGATTCATATTTGTATATGTGAGCTGGCATAATTGGGAATCCCGCTATATTCGAAAAATTTGTTACATTAGCAGTTTTACAGTTGAATGCTATGGTGTAATTGTCAATGACCTTAACACCCTTAAATGTCTTCACTTTACCGTCTCTATAGTCTTCATAGCCCGCTAGTTTATCAACTACTACCATGTAACGTCCATCATATGACTTATCAGCCAACCACAAGAATGTATTTTCAACATCTTTAGCGGTAAATGGCTTTCCATCGGACCATTTAACATTCTTTCTTAGCTTGAAAGTATAAGTCTTATTTTCTCCTTCAATAAAAATAACAATAGTCAAATGATTCAGAGTTCAATTCTAACACTACCCTAACACGAAAGTTCAGCTACTGAACTTACAGAGCCAGTCGCCTCCACTGCCTTCCGCTTATTCTGTAATGCAGTTTCTATTTGTTCATTTAATTTAGCCACTACCACAGATTGATTTTCCCACCAATCCGTAGACCATATTCTAGCAATGTTCCAGCCCCTAGATTCTAAGAACTTCTGTCTATGCACGTCTCTCTCCCGAGCCGAGGCTGTACTGTGATAGGTCGCACCATCGCATTCAATGCCTAACACATAGGTTGAAGTCACTGGGTCGTACACGGCTAAATCTATCTTATAACCACTTGCCCCAACTTGTTTATGAATCTCATAAGCACTTGACTCGAGTGCATTAAAGACTTCTTCTTCAAAAGGACTGTCAAATGCCGCATTCGTTTTTACTTCACCACTTGCCATAGAAATACTTTTGAGCAGTCTATCCGCTTCTTCTGTTTTATGTTCAGATATATACCGCGCATATTGCAAATACTGCTTAAATCTTATAGGGCCTAAATTCTTTGCGCTGTCTACCAGAAGCTCCTCTGGCTCGAATGAGGTTATTAAATAGATAGCCTTTTTCGCACGGCTTATAGCCACATTGAGGCGGTTCTCCCCTCCGGATTGTGAGAGTGAACCAAAGTGAGCCACTAAACGGCCTCGTTCATCTTTGGCATAAGCGGTTGAGAATAGGATAACATCTCTTTCATCGCCTTGAACGTTCTCAATATTTTTTATGAACAGAGAAACGTCTTCGTCACCGCGTTTTCTATCCAGTTGAGCTTTAACTAGCTCATCAAATTCAGGATCCTTTTGCATTTCCAGCTCAATCATGTCTTCTATCAGGTCTTTTTGCGTTACGTTAAAGGTAATAATACCAAAAGTATGCTCTGAGCCTGACGCTTGCATCGCTTCTTTTAGCACTTTTATGACTTCCTGTGCCTCCGGTATATTGGCTCTGCCTTGCCACAGTCCGTCTTCAATTTTTATACGCTTGATTGGCGGGTCTTGTGTATCTTTTCTGGTATTCGGCGCTAACCGGAGCGTACCCCCATAAAAAGCATGGTTAGAAAAATTAATCAGTTCCAAATAGGCAGAGCGGTAATGGAAGTTCAATTTTGTCGAAATAAAATTGCTCTTGGCTAGGTCAAGCAGTGATTCTTCTTCAAGTGCAGCGGTCAGTTCGATGTCCACCGTCTCATCATCTGCATCTAATTCCTGTACAAACCGTTTTGAAAATAGGCCAGAAGGTTTTAACTGCTTATCATCACCTGCTATAACGACCTTTTTTGCTCTTAAAATGGATGGCAATGCTTCTTCAACATACATCTGAGAAGCCTCGTCAAATATTACAATATCAAATAAATCTTTCTCTAAAGGCAGTACTTGAGAAACGGTTTCAGGGCCCATCATAAAGCATGGGAACAGGTTCATAAGCAAATCGCTGTGATTCTCAAAGCTCTTTCTAATAGGTTGAAGCATTCTCTTTTTATTGGCTTGTCGCTTAAATTCAGAAGCCCCTTTAGAATTTTTATAAGTCTCTATGAATTGCTTATCCCAAATGCCATGAATCAGCTTTGGTGTTAGCTTATTTTTTTTGATTATGTCAGCTTTAACTGCCGATACGGATTGGTCATATTGTGAAATCCATTTGCTTACCTGTTTATACTGGCTCTCAAGCCTCATTGTGTCTACATAGTAAGTAACCATAATTTCATATAAATCGGTTATAAACGCGCTGACTTGCTCGGCGGTTTCCAAATGTTTGAACGCATTTTCCACCAAAGTTTTTTCAACGTTGTCACAAGTTTTATAAACGCGGCTATTCTCTAAATACCGTTCATGGTGTTCCAGCGCCGTAGTAACTTGTTCTTCACTGATTTGATATTTTTCAAAAAATACTTTGAGTTTTAGGCTGTCCACATATTCATTGCGGAACAGAAGGGCCAAATCTTTTAAACTGCTGTCAATAGAAGCGACAAGTGGTTCAAATGGTTCTAAACACGCTCTATTAGCATTTAAAATTTGCTCATATTCCTGTTTGTTTTTCTGCTCAGCGTCCAAAATTTTATCTTTCATAAAGATCATTTTTATAAATCGCATAAGCCCGCTCTCTACGGGTTTTAACAGCACTGCGTTTTGAGTATGGGTATACTTTTCCACTGCCGTTTCAGCCTTTTTCAGGT
>JBGSUZ010000211.1:0-8128 GCA_041753235.1 Acidaminobacteraceae bacterium | reverse complement strand
GGCTTTTGATTGACTATCTTTAATACTTCGACAGTTTTGCTCAGGGTTTCCACTGCTTCTTTGCTTGTTGTAATTTTCTCTATCACTTGTTTTATATTCTCTAAGACTGCTGGGGTATTATCTAAGGTCGTATCCGAAACTGTTTCTCCCTTAGAGATCACGTCTGTATTCTTGTTTAAATCACTTTCATCATCCGAACCATTTGGGGCATTTGGCTCATCCGTTCCAGCCGAACCGGTCACAGAAATAGTATAAATTGCTTCAACGCCATCTTTGCTCAAAACAACGGTGTACACATACGTATTAGGAATACTGTCGCTAATGACATACGTGGTCGTTTCAGCAACGGTTGGCAAATGTGTTACTTCTAATACGGGAGCCGTTGAAATTGGCTCGTCAATGGTGTAGGAAAGCGTGGCTGCATATGGGTCGAAATTTCCGACCGCTAGGTCATTGATTGTTACCCCACCCAAGGTTAGATCATTAGAAATCGTTGTTACTGTATATTCGCTTTTCGAGCCATCGGCTGCGTAAACTTGAATTGTACTAATACTGCTGCTAGTCGACTGATATTCAAGATAACTTTCTTGACTCGATGGCAGTGCATATAGTGCCGCAGCTGGTGTCATATTATATGCCCTAAGTACTATATAAGGCTTAATTACTGAGTAACTGAAAATACTAGGGCTAAATCCACTAATAGGCTCATTATATAGCAATAGTGTGCTAAGCGCAGAGACACTTGAGTTTCTGATTGTATAAATTGCAGATGCGCTTTCATCCAAATTTGGCGGATTTTCTGAATTAAATGTCACTTTAAAATAACTGGTAGGTAAGTCCGCTAATTTTACTGCACCCGCACTTGTAAATACAAGATCAAATCCTTTCCGGTCTTCGTTTATTGCTAAGGTAAAATCTGAATCTGCTTCTAACACTAACGTTTCACTCTCTAATGTCTCCCCAATTGACACTTTAAAATTGATGGCTGAAGGCGATGTGCTCAATGTGTCATTTAATTCTATTGCTATTAAATCCCCTACTGGTCCATCTGGTGCTACATATTGATAGACCGCATTCATCATCATAGGATATTCGGAGACTACCAAAGCGGTTGCGCTAAATTGATAGGTTACTTTATTAGATTCCGTTACGACTACTGGGTCAAATAAGCCCCCATTGAGTACTTGGACCTCTAATTTACCACCAGTTTCAATATAACTTGCTATAGGAAATCCAGAATCAAAATCCAGAACAACCAATTTACCGCTTGAAAGCCCTGTATTGATTGTAAATTCACTTTCTGTACAAGTATGCGTCACTACCCCCGATGCACTTAAAAATTTGATCACATAATTAGACTTTGTTCCCACATTACTAATTGTTTCATTGAAATAGAGATTTGCATGATTGATAGCCGCTGTTTGATAAATGAGATTGATTAAGCCATTCCCTTTTGTACTAGCATCATTAATGACCTCTATCGTTTGATTGACATTGCCATAAATATCTTTCCTTGCAAATACCAAATCATACGTCTGACCACTCTTAAGACCCGTAAGCTTCAATGTTGTTCTAAGGCCATTAGGCACTACTTTTGATTCTAAAAAGACTAGATTACTATCAATAGTTCCATTAATTACATCCATTGCTGTAATACCCGTTGCGTCCTTAAATACCGCATAGTAGATTTCACCGGATTGATTGAATTTACTTTTGACTACAAATTTATCTGAAAAATACTGTGTTATCGAAGGGACTTCTTCGTATTTTAGAGCTATAAAATCTCTTGCATTTACAGACCCTAGAGTACCATTGACTTCTAGCGTTGAATATAGCGTATATGCCTCACCCGACAACCCCGTTACTGTAAAATCACCTTGTATATTCGCACTCGAAGCCACTGTGCCCTTTGCAATGAGCGTTTTAGAAATTGTTCCACTCAGAGCATTTTCTTTTACCGCTTCTGCAGTTAATGCAGAGCTGTCCACAGGTGTGACGACATAATAAATGGTTCCCGCGACTCCTGTTTCATACTGAAAAACAGATTGGGTATCTGTTGTATTTAAAAGTGTTGGATTCGCAAATTGTTCACTGCCATATGAAGGAATGCTTAGCTGCGCCGAGATAATAATTAATGAAACCAGTAGTGCTAAATATATATTTTTCACAAATGACACCTCCCACTAACAAAAAAGTCCATAGTATATTTATACCCTTTTTACAGTATATAGTTCATATATTTCTAAAATTGAACTCCGTTATCTTTTTCTATATAATGACACTAAGCATATCTTCACAATAAAATTACAAATCAAACACATCTAAAAGGAGAGTCATTATGAATGCTATCCAACTTAGTTTTACCAACACTTTTGAAGGTAACCTAAAAACAAAAAATGCCAACATCGCCATAGGACAGAGCAACAATCAGCTGCTACCTTATGAAATGTTGACTGGCGCCTTAGGCTCATGTCTCTATGCCACTTTCTTAGATATAGTGAAAAAAATGAGATTAGAGTTCAATGGCTGCCAAATAAATATTACTTGGGAAAAGCGTACTGAAGTACCTACAACCTTGGAACATGCCGATATTCAAGTAAAGCTCAATGGCTGTCCTGCAGACAAGCACAAAAAATTTGAAAGAGCCTTCCAACTGGCTACTGAATACTGCTCTATCTTTGTTACTTTGTCCCATGTAGCTGAACTAACGTGGACAGTTAGCTTTGGCGACGCAGTGAACGAACGCTTTGACCAAGGAGTGTAATATGCAACCTTTTATAGATGAATTTCAGTTTTTTTTAATCAGCATCATCCTTATAGCAAATACCAATTATATGCTTTTCGCGCTAACAAACATACATCGTCACGAAGCAAACCATGAAAAGTACATCCATAGATGTTTGAAATTCTCATTGACATGTATGACGGTTGCTATACTATTTGTTTTAAAATACTTGGTTATAAAAGTTGAGCCCATTGAAAACCCAAGTTTTTATGCGATTGTCCTTTGCGCCTGTTCAATCGTCATGATGCTCTGCCTATTCGTTGCAAAAAAATATAGTAGCTTTTCGCATATAGAGCCCAAATTATTGGACTTAAACCTAATGCCTACAATTATATTGCTGGTTTCTTCATTTTTGGGCATAATCAGCGCCAATCAGCTCACCCGACTGTGCTTCCTCTGGTTTGCTATTACAGCCATTCGATTTTTCTATGTCATATTTGTCCGTCTTAAAATACGCAATAATGCGGGCCTTTATTATATCATTGGTAGCTTGTTTACCATTTTTCCCATAAACGCCTGTAGATTTTGGCTTACCCCTCAATTAGTCATTCTCGTCAATCTCGGCATTAATACCTTCATTATGTTTGGTCTTTTTATGTTTTACTCTCAATTTTATGTCAGTGAACTTAATGAAACCTATAAAGCAGTCGTTCATCATGCCAATGAACTTGAACAACTCAATGATAAAGTCAGTGAAATGGCCTTTATAGACACTTTCACTGAACTGCCTAACGAAAGAGCGCTACTTATGCATCTAGAGTGTGCTCAGACAAACGTCAGCCTGATTCAACTTAACATTCGCAATTTTTCAGTGCTCAATCAGCTGATTGGCTATAATCAGGGCAATTTATTGTTAAATGAGCTTGCGCTTAAACTAAAAGCCTTACTTGTACCTGGTGAACTACTCTATAAACTTCATAGTGACAACTTTATCATCTTTATTGCCGATACTGAACCTGTTGCTATAGAAGCAATCACCCAACGTTTAATTTCATTTTTTACGACTGAAAGTTTGCTGGACTTCAAACTTGAAGCTTACTATGGCATCACGCAACTGTTTACAACCGATGAAACCCCAAATAAAGCTAATCTCGTATTATCTGCTGCTAGATTAGCCTCAAAACGGGCAAAACATACTGGTATCTGTTGGTTAAGTCTCAGTGAATACCGTTTAGTTAAAGAGGGCTCTGATCTTGAATACCACTTGAGAAAGGCTATAGATGAACGTGCATTCGAAGTATTCTACCAGCCTCAAGTTTGTGCACGCACCAAAGTTGTTTGCTCTTACGAAGCACTAATAAGATGGCAGCACGAGGGCGTCTACATCTCACCTACTATCTTTATTCCGCTTGCTGAAAACACGGGACTGATTACAGCCATCTCGCATCAAGTTGTCCTCGACGTTTTCAAACAAGTTCACAATACACACTGGAACACTGATAAGAAAATCAGTATTAATCTTTCCTCTCACCAAATGGTTGAGTCGGGCTTTATCCACTTTATTGAAGAGGCTTTAAATACATATCCAATAGACCCGAAACTGATTGTATTAGAAATTACTGAAACCGCACTCTTATATGACCTCGACAAAGTTAGTGATACAATTGCAGCCTTAAAAACCAAAGGCTTCGAATTTTCATTAGATGACTCTGGGTATGGCTATTCCTCACTCTATCGTTTCTCAAAGCTCAATTTTGATGAAGTTAAATTTGATCGTTTCTTTATCAAAGATTTGGAGCAAGACGAAAAGCTCCGACTGACCTTTTTGAAGACAGTGGAGCTTTTCAAATTACTAAATATGCGCATTGTCATTGAAGGGATTGAGACAAAGGCTCAAGAACGCTTTTTAGATACACAGAATGTAGATGTTTATCAAGGGTATCTGTATGCCCAGCCAATGCCCCTCAAGTCGTTTAATTAAGCTTTCGCTCAATAATCATTTCAATCTGAGTGCCACCTTCTTTACTGCTTTCTAGCTGTATAACACCATTGAGACTCTTGACGATGTTATATACGACACTGAGACCCAGTCCGCTGTGTTTGCCACTAAATTTCGTCGAGAAAAAAGGATTGAATACCTTGGTCAGGTCATCGGAATTTATTCCATTCCCATCGTCCGAAAAAAGAATATAAAAGCCATCAGAGGCTACGTCCCTTCTGACTTCAATGTTTATATTCCCAGAACCCCGACCTTCAAATCCATGTTGAATCGCATTTTCAATCAGCTAACAAAACAGCTTATAAATACGTGCTGAGTCACTGAGAAAAATCAACTCAGGTTCTATTGTAAGGGTTAAAGTTACCAATAGACTACTGTTGACATTCATCTGGTGATAACTTCGCCAAATGATACCTTCTAAATCCAGCGCTGCTGGTGTATAACCTATCTGTTCTACTGATAGTTCTTTAAAATCTACTATAAGGTCCTTGCCCGTTTCTAAGTTATTTTGTATTTTATCGTTACACAACCTGAGTTCTTCCATTGTCGTGACGAGCTCAGTTTTTTTTAATATGCCAGCCTCTAATTTTTCTAAAATCCCATTTAGCATTGTATGCATATAGGAAGCCAACATAATACAATTGCCTATTGGTGTATTCATTTCATGGGCGACACCACTAACCAAATAACTGAGTGAATTCAGTTTTTCTGCTTCTATCAGCTGTAGTTTCTTATCCGCTATCTCCTGAACGGCTTGCGAAACCTTGTCTTCCAAATCTTTATTATGCTCGTCCAATTCTGCAATATACCTGCGAATATTATCGCCCATTTGATTAAATGAATGAGATAGTGAGGTTATTTCATCGTCTCCACTTGTCTCAACCACTTCGTCAAACTCACCCGCAGCTATTTTATTAGTCTTTTGGAGCAAATGATTAATCCGCCATACCAAATTTCTCGAGAGTTTATATGAAATTAAAACAGACAAAGTTGCTACAACGACAAAGATGATTGCATATTGCTCCAATAACTTGTAGAGGGGCTCATATATAACAGAACGGGGTACTGTCACGCCAAGAATCCAACCCGAACGCTTGATTTCCTGAAAAACGACCACCTTATCTTCGTTTTCATACCGATAGTCCACAATACCATTTTTTCGAATCTGCATTTTTTTAACTAATGGCTCTAGCTCTGGGTTTAGTTTTAAGTCTTGGTTTAACATTTTCGTATCTGGATGGGCAAGCATATTGCCACTCTTATCCATCATAAAAGCATAACCAATCCCCTTAAAGTCGACATGGCTCAATCTTTTAAAAAGTGTATCTACTAGTATATCTTCAGCCAATACGCCCATTACTTTACCATTATTGCCATTAACGCGCCTACCCACTGAAACTGCTAATTTACCTGAAGTCATGTCCTGATAAGGGGTGGAAAAGGAGACCTGATCACTATAAAGTAAACTAATATACCAAGGTCTAAGTCTAGGGTCATAATTTTGAGGTGGCTCCCAATTTATTGAACTGAGGAACCCGCCGTCAGAAAATCCCATATAAATATCAGAAATCTCTGGGTCTTGATTCAAACGCACAATAAGTTGTTCAATTTCTATATTGCTCATATGATTTTTCTCTATAACATCACTAAGCACCTCAATTACTTGTGTTTTCTGATCCAGCCAATTATTCACGTCTGCGTTTAGTTTACTAACCTCACTGTCCATCGCCATTAATATATTTTCTTTTTCAAGTTTATAGTTGAGAAAGCAACCAATTGACGCAGTAATTAAGATTGAAAATACAGTAATTGTTAATGCCATTAAGCTTATTTTGCGCCTAAGTCCCACTTGATTGCCCCCCTATTTTTATTTATTTTGAATGGTTATTGAAGCTTACTGAAAAAATACCCTAAAACCCTTCAATTATGCAACCCTCGTCTCAAGCTAAGTAAGCATCTATCATCAATTTTTCTCGTGCACTCAGCCTTTGATTAATCTGTTCAAGTTCCTTTTGTTCAAATACGCCCGCTCGTATCAAGTCTGCTAGGTCCTCTGGGCTGCTAATACTTGTCTGAACGAGTGTCCACTTGGCCTCGAAACCATCTGTTAGTTGTAGTTTTTGATAGAGTTCACGCCACAGTTCGTCTGCCATAGGTACGCCAGTAAGTTGTGTTTTATAGTCCAGCACTTCTTTTACCTGAGTCACCACAAAATCTCCAGCTGGCCCCCCTTGCTGAGTCCAGTTCTTTAAACGATTCTCATATCGCATTAGCGCACGCTCAAAATAAGCGCGTTCAAAGTCGTCTATAGACCGATGAAGAACCTTTTCTTCAAGAAGGTCTATCCAATTATTTTGTACAGACTTTAGAACCAACTTAACTTGTGGATCATCCATTAATCGGACTCTATAAAGTAGCAATTCCTTCTGCTGCTCAGTCAGTTCTAACCTGCCTTCAAGTCCTTCCAGTAGGCCACAATGCAAAGCTTGCTGATGAACCAGTTCAAAAATATTGTATAAGTCTTCCCGAGCATTAAACAGTTTTTCTCTTTGAGCTGCTTGAAGCAGTGTTGTGAGTGTTTCTATTTCAAATAGCCGACAAAATTCGTTTTCAAGCACAAGGCTTTTTAAGTAATTTTCCATATAAATTGCCCCTAGCAAAGTTTGGTCGTCTGCCGCTAATGGATAATCAATATCACAGCAAGTGTCCTGCGCATTAAAAGATACATCATAGCGCTTTATAAAAGCTGGAATAGCTTTAGTAATGGTATCTTGATACGCAAGCACCTCTAGGGCCAGTATAGTCTCCATCAAATATGAGTGAAGCTGTTTTGAGTAGCTGTAGGCATTCTTTAGTCGCTTTTCTCCTAAACGATAATACTGTTTTAGCACCTCTGCGTCCACCGTCGGAGCCAATTGGTTCATAACCTTTGCAGTTTCTTGTCCTACTTTAAGTGTAAATTCCATAGACCGAAGCAATTGCTCCGCTTTCTCTGCTTTAAGGCTTGAGGATTTTCCCATGGTGTAGCGCTCAACCTTTTCAATAAACATCTGTGTTAGCAGTTGCTCTAAACCTACCACTGTCCGCCACCTCCATAAAGTATTTCATTGTTTAAAATTTCATCCCATATTTGTTGAATAAAAGCGTCTAATTCTCTGCCAGTCAGTAGCGCTATACAGCCTCTTGATATTTCATTAAACTGCTCCGCAAGGGTTTCAATAATTTCGTCATCCGTTAGGTAGTCGTCAATTTGATTTTTTGTGTAGTGAAAAATTTCAATCAGCTCGCACAGTATGGTTTGATAGTCGGCTTGCTCTATATAGGGCGACGGACTGAACGCACGCACCAACTTCTCAATCAAACTGGCATCTATTTCTATCCGGTCATAGTCTTTAAGGATCATC
>JBGSUZ010000210.1:0-4587 GCA_041753235.1 Acidaminobacteraceae bacterium | reverse complement strand
AGACTCCTGTATGACGAAGTCACATTGTCCGACTTGTGGACAATCAGTGGATGATACTTTATTTAATCAGAATGGCGAGTTGAAAATAATGACTATTGAAGAATCTATTGTTCATCTAGAGAGCGAAAAGCAAATGCTTGAGTTTTCTAGGGATGCACAACAATTATGTGTTAATTCGCAAAAGGTATTACTTGGAAAGTTAGAAGATCGCCTTAGTGACGTTTCTTCAAGGATAAGGACTGTGAAGTCAGACCTTATTACAAATAATAAATCAATATCTGAAAGCCATATTCAAAGAATAGTATCAATTGAAATAGCTATGAAAAACTTGATTACTTTATCAGATGATATTTCAGAGCTATGGAGTAGATTAAAAGCAGTTGGTGAACAGTGGGGAACGGCTAAATCAGATTTAGATAAAATTCCTTTAGATTTTATTACCCCAAACGATAGAGCGATACTTGTAATGCTTAAGTCTGAATTCAAGAGATTGCTTGGAATTTTTAAATTTGAGTCTACTAATATTGATGATATTCAAATTGATGATTATAGTTACCTTCCCAATGTTGAAGGTTTTGATTTGCACTCTGATTCATCTGCAAGTGATACTATTCGAATTATTTGGGCGTATATTTTAGCTTTACAAAAAGTTTCAGGTAAGTATGGAAATAATCTTGGGTTCTTAGTACTTGATGAGCCAGCGCAGCAGAATACGGATTTAAGTAGTGCTAAGGAGTTATTAAAGGAGCTAATAAAGTTGAGTAAAAGTCAACAAGTATTTGTATTTTATAAGTTGGAGTCAGATGAATTGTTTGGTGACCTGAATGAAGATGACTATAAAAGGATTCATACAGAAGATTACTTGGTGAAAAAGCAAAATGCTATTCTTGAAGAAGAGGTAGATGGCTAATAATACTTAGGATCTTGTCAAGTATCTCACCTAAATGAAAAATTACGTATAAAGATGATTTAGTTCTATACACTATCAGAGATAGTGTATAGAACTAATCCAAGAGTGATCAAGAGATATTATTACTGGCTAATTTGACATAGAGGGATAGTATGAAAATAAAAAAAAATCAGTATTTATAGCATGGAACTACCTGGGAATTCGAAAGAATTGATTTAAGTAAAGCTAAAGAATTTAAAGATTATGGTAAGGGTTTCTATTTAACATCAGATTTTAATCAAGCAAGAAAATGGGCTCAAAGAAGTAATGTTCATCAGTGTTTTTTATATCAATTTGTATTAAATACAGAAACTATAAATGAATTTAAAATTTTAGAGTTGCTAGATTATAACAAAGAATGGATCGATGTTATTGCTCAATCAAGAATTACGGGAAAAGAATTTGATTATGATATAATTTATGATCGTATTGCTGATAATAGATTTAATGAAATTTCAGACTTGCTTCAAGCGTACTATTATAAGAAAATGAAGGATACTGAAGTAATTAATAAAATAAAATGGAATAATGGAAATGGGGATCAGTATTGCTTTAAAACTGAAAAAGCTGTTGAATTACTAACACTAGAGCGAAAAATTACATACGAAAAAAAGGGGAAGGTATGGTATCATGGTATGCAGTGAATCTAAAGATAATAATACTAGGATTAGCCAATTGGCTTTAATGATGGCACATGTACTACATGAAGAGTATTGTGATTCATATCATAGAATAATCAATACACATGTAGGTAAAATGATACTAAAGAATGAAAAAAAATATATTTTCGAGCAGCATACAGCAAATCTATACGAAATATTTCTTGAGTTATTTTCAATTGAAGATTTAGATAAAATGAGCATTTTAGAGAAAATAACATTAAGTACTGAAATGATTAATAACAATTCTTTTATTAACACAGATGCGGATAAAACAAGTTTTGTAATTAAAAGAATAGGTATAAATGACAAAAAAATATATAGAAATATGAGGAAGATTCAAAGGTTAAATCTGTTAAATTCATTAAGAATTGAAAGAAGTATACTTAATGAGAATTATTTTAGTAGCAAAGGACAAAAACATGTTAGAAATAAACTAATAAGAAGTAAAAAGAAAAAATGTCTTAAGC
This sequence comes from Acidaminobacteraceae bacterium, assembly GCA_041753235.1. Classification (GTDB taxonomy): domain Bacteria; phylum Bacillota; class Clostridia; order Peptostreptococcales; family Acidaminobacteraceae; genus JBGSUZ01. The sequence goes on along the minus strand of JBGSUZ010000210.1, from coordinate 2,509 downwards.
AGAAGAGCAGCCAATACAATAAAAGTCTTATTACAAGGAGAGAAGATAATGCTATTGAATTTAAGAAATAATAATGATGAATTAGTTATTAAAGATGTATTAGACATAAATTTTGATATGAAGGTGAAGAAGTGTGTAGGAGGATATCAAATCAAAATAAATAGCAAGTTTATTTTAGATGACACTTTTGATGAAAAAAGAGAAGCTGAAAAAGCAATGATAAGACTGGCCGAAGCTAGAAATAAACTTGAAGAAGAGTTACGGGATTTTTAGAGATCAACTCATTTATTAAGTGTATGTTCTTCAATTTTTATGAATAATTTGAGAACATATATTTTATTTTACTTACGGTCAGACATCAAAAATCAGGAAAATGGAAAAGCTGTAGTGATATGAACAGTTCTGTGAGTTTCCTTCGCAGAAAAAGCAAGTAAGTGTAGTAAGTACCTTCATCAGTTAGAGAAATAGTTTTACGTATGTTGTGGAGAAGGTTAGTTTATACAAACAGGATGTAAAAAAGCACCATTGTAACATTTTATATTTGATGTAACATTTCAATTGTTACATCAATTTTTTTTTGTTACAATGGTGCTAACATATTAGCATAAGCGGGGTGAAGAAGTTATGTCTGAAGGTGCTTTAAAATATATTCAGGATCAGTTTGGTCTTGAGTTCTTGGAAAATGATTTTTTAGAAATTGACAAAATGCCTTTGTTTTTAAGAAAGGGCTATAAGTATCATGCCGTGTCAGTTGGTGAGGTAAAGTTATTACTTGTTGACTGTTCTAAAAAGAGCAATTTGAATGGTGATGAGCTGATTAAGAATGTTGAGAACATACAAAAATACACTGATACTTCATTTGGCGTTGTGTTGATATTTAATTCAGCAACAAACTACTTAAGAGAACTTTTAATCGCATCAAGAATCGCTTTTGTGATTCCTGGAAAACAGATCTATATACCTATGTTAGGGATGGTATTAGTTGAGAGAATGCAGCCCAAGTACAAAAATGAGAAGATAGTGGCTAATGCCAAGTTGCAACCTACTACGCAAGCGTTGTTTTTAAACTTACTGGTTACCAATGATTTTTCAAGGTCGATGGAAGTTATTGCGAAGGAGTTAAACGTCACTAAGATGTCTATTTCGAGAGCTTTTAAAGAATTATATGATATGGATTTAGTTGATGAGAGATGCGTAAAAGCTGGTTGTAATTATCTATTTAAGGATAGGCCATACGAAGTTTGGGAAAAGGGTAAGTCAAAACTGTTTAATCCTATAATGAAAGCGATTTATGTGCTAGAGGATTCGATTAGTATGGCGCTAAAAGATGAACTCATTATTTCTGGCGAGAGTGCATTAGCTGAGTATTCTATGCTGAGTTCGCCTAAAACCCCCGTCTTTGGCATAACAAGCAAAAGGCTTAAGCTTTTTGAAGGCCAATATAAAAAAGTTCCTTTTAAAGATCAAGGCACTTATATTATAGAAGTTTGGAAGCATGAGTTGCCTTATCAAAATGGAATAGTGAACCCCTTGGGTGTTGCACTTCTCTTGCAAGATGTTATTGATGAGCGAATCAACATCAGCATTACAGAGATGTTGGGCAACTATACTTGGAAGGAGTAGGTTAGATGGCTTAGGCTGGACTGGATTATCGAGCGACTAAGGACCTTGAACCTGTTCTTTGTGTTGAATCGGTTATATTGCAAAATTTAAAACAAATGATGCGTGGCATCTATTGGCGTTAATGAATTTAGGATTTTCTAAGTCAATAGGTAAACTTGTGAGGTGAGTCTGCACGGTGATTATATATGGTTTTGAACACTATTTGGTTATAATTTTCAATGTTTTGTTGGCGATATTTGGAGTTTGGGGGTTGTTTAATTTTGAAACCTTCAAAGCGTTCTATATTGAATTTTGCGACAAACAGAACCCTTATAATATACAGTATGATAAAGGTGCATATATGGATTTTGTTTTAAAAGGTGTTCTTATAATGAGTATCCTAATGGGGGTTGTCATAGTATCGGGTGCGATATCAAATTTATTTTTTTGATGGGATTGACCAAATGGTTTTAGAAATTCGTGATATGTTTGGAATAGATGTGTCTTTGGACTAACATAAGAGGTGCTTATCATGCCAATTAAAACAACATGTGTCGTAGGTGTCATTATTCTTGACGACAAGAACCGTATATTGCTTCAGCGCAGGGGCGACGATGGTAACTGGTGCATTCCCGGTGGTTCTATGGAGTTGGGTGAAATGGTCGAGGAAACTGGGATTCGTGAAGTACGTGAAGAGACGGGCCTCATCGTTTATGATTTGAAGCTTTTTAATGTGTACTCGGGAGAAAGCCAGTAACATAAATGTTGTTAACGCCTCATTCTGTCCACCATCTGACGGTCTCCGAAGTCACTAGCTTGACTCGTTTGTTGTCCAGAGTTAGCGCTGGGAAAAGGGAACTAGCTAAGTTCCCCTTCAATGACTCGAGTGACCATGTGATCGTCAATC
>JBGSUZ010000209.1:0-4539 GCA_041753235.1 Acidaminobacteraceae bacterium | reverse complement strand
CTTCAAAGTATTTGATGCATTGATGGGTTCAGGCTTGTACTTAGCAGCTGTTGCGCTTATTGTTGGCGTAGTCGCAATGATGGTCGGCTTCATCATCGGCAAATACGTTTTCAAAATCAACTGGATTATGCTTTCAGGTGCTATTTGCGGTGGTATGACTTCTACACCTGGACTTGGCGCAGCTATAGATGCTGCTGGCAGTGACGAACCTGCTGCTGGATACGGCGCAACTTACCCATTCGCACTTTTAGGTATGGTTATCTTTACAATTTTCCTACACAAGTTACCGATGTAGTGTTATCATAAAAGGTAATTAAAGATAGTAAGGGTGATCAAATGCAAAATAATCAAATTTTTATTTCCGGTTATGCAAAACTGCCTCAAGGTATAACAGCTGCTGAGCTGTACACAGTGATTGCAGTCGGAATGGTTATCGATAAGGTAACTGGTGAAATACTAGAAGTAGATTGCACTTTATCTACCGATGTGGCAAAATGTTTCGTCAAACGTCTCCTTGTAGGTCAGAACCTCAACGACTTGGAGAGCATTGAAGCAACCTTTAGTGAAAGTTACTTTGGTTCAGCAAAAAAAGCGTTGCTATCAGCAATTAGAATAGCAAATGAACGCTTTCTCAACATCAAGAAAGATCAAACCGAATATCTAGATTGATTTAACGGGGATGTTTATTGGAATGCTGCCCGCATTTCGCACTAAAGATTCTGGAGTTAGATTATTTATCTGAACGTAGATAAGTATTCTAGCTCCTTTTTTTGTTAATTGGCACAGGTCGGATATCATTCTTATATGGAGGAATCAATATGAATTTTGAACAGAGAATTAGAAACAACGCATTTCTTGAAAAGGTAATGTCTGCTGAAGATGCATCTAAGTTCATCACAGATGGTATGACTATCGCCACAAGTGGTTTTACACCATCTGGCTATCCTAAAATGGTGCCACTTGCGCTTGCAGAGCGTGCAAAAGCAGGTGAAAAACTTACACTAACACTGATCACTGGCGCCTCTGTAGGCGAGGAATTAGACGCCGCTTTAACAGAATCAGGTATATTGGTAAGACGCTTCCCATATCAAACCAATGAGAAGTGTAGAAATGCAATTAACAACGGCAGTGTAAAATATGCAGACATGCACTTGTCTCACGTTCCTCAATATATGGACTACGGTTTCTTTGGCGATGTAGATGTTGCTATTATCGAAGCCATTGCCATTAACGAAGACGGTGGCATTGTCCCATCAACGTCAGTGGGTGTTTCACCACAAGCAGTTAAAAATGCGAAGGCCGTCATTGTAGAACTCAACACAGCTCAGCCAATGTCTTTAGAAGGCGTACATGACATTTACATGACTGAAAAACCACCATTTAGAAAACCTATTCCGATTGAGCACTCAGGTGATCGTATCGGTACGACTTACATTCCTTGTGATCCTTCAAAAATTGTAGCAATCGTTCATTCAGAAATTAAAGATAAAGTTAGACCTCTTGGCCCAATCGATGAAGATTCTAAAGCCATTTCAGAACACATTATTAAATTCTTAGAAGCTGAAGTCGCAGCAGGCAGATTACCAGAAAACTTATTACCACTCCAATCAGGAGTAGGTTCAGTAGCCAATGCGGTAATGGGTGGCCTCGTCAATTCTAATTTTGAGAACTTGACTTGTTATACAGAAGTTATTCAAGACTGTATGCTTGACCTCATAGATGCAGGCAAGGTAACAGTGGCATCAGGTACATCGTTTACACCATCGACTGAAGGACTTGAAAGACTTATGAATAACATGGAACACTACGCAAAATACTGCGTAATTCGTCCAATGGAAATTAGTAACAACCCTGAAGTAGCCAGAAGACTTGGCGTAATTTCTATGAACACAGCAATTGAAGTTGACATGTATGGTCATGTTAACTCAACCAACATTATGGGTTCAAGAATGATGAATGGTATTGGCGGTTCAGGCGATTTCACTAGAAATGCCTTTATATCTATATTTACCACTGTATCTACGGCTAAGGGCGGCGATATTTCTTCAATAGTGCCAATGGTTTCCCACGTCGATCACACAGAGCATGATGTACAGGTAGTAGTGACAGAGCAAGGACTTGCAGACTTAAGAGGTTTATGTCCAACAGAGAGGGCGGAAGCGATTATTGAAAACTGTGCCCATCCAGACTATAAACCTTTACTCAGAAGCTACTTGGAACGCGCTAAGCAAGGTAAACTACAGCATGAGCCTCATATTCTCGATGAAGCTTTAGCAATGCATGACAGATTTGTCAAAACCGGCAGCATGAAACCAAGTGAAAAATAGTATCACTTTACAAGTCTATGTCGTTAAACAGTGAAAACGCATAAGGGGGAAAAGTAATGTATCAAAAAGATCAGTTAGACAGCATTAAAGCTGGCGTTGCAAAGTACGAAGAAAAGGCAGTTGCTTCACTTGCAAAAAATCCAGAACGCAAAGAAAACTTCCAAACAACTTCAGGTGACACCATCAAGAGACTTTATACACCAGCAGACATAGAAGCAGTTGACTATGAAAGCGAAGTTGGCTTCCCAGGACAATACCCATACACAAGAGGCGTTCAAGGCACTATGTACAGAGGTAAGTTCTGGACAATGCGTATGTACGCTGGCTTTGCTACAGCTGAAGAATCTAATAAAAGATATAAGTACTTGGTTGACCAAGGTTCAGGCGGTTTGTCAGTTGCCTTCGACTTACCAACACAAATTGGTTATGACAGTGACCACCAGCTTTCAGAAGGTGAAGTTGGTAAAGTTGGCGTAGCGATTGACTCATTAGCTGATATGGAAATCCTATTCGACGGTATTCCACTCGATAAAGTATCTACATCTATGACAATCAACGCACCTGCATCTGTTCTCTTAGCAATGTACATTGCCGTTGCTGAAAAGCAAGGCGTTTCTTCAGACCTGCTTCGAGGAACTATCCAAAACGATATTCTTAAAGAGTACATTGCTAGAGGCACATACATTTTCCCAACAGAGCCTTCAATGAGACTTATTACAGACATCTTCGCATACTGTTCTACAAACGTGCCACAGTGGAATACTATCTCTATCTCTGGTTACCACATCCGTGAAGCTGGTTCAACAGCGGCTCAAGAAGTTGGTTTCACATTAGCAGACGGTATCGCTTACGTAGAAGCAGCTATCAAAGCAGGTCTTGACGTAGACACATTTGCACCAAGATTATCATTCTTCTTCAATGCACACAATGATTTACTTGAAGAAGTTGCTAAATATAGAGCGGCTAGAAAGCTTTGGGCGCGCATCATGAAAGACCGTTTTGGCGCTAAAAATCCTAAGTCTATGGCACTTAAATTCCATACACAAACAGGTGGTTCTACACTTACAGCACAACAGCCTGACAACAATATTGTTCGTGTAGCGATTCAAACACTTGCAGCTGTACTCGGTGGTACACAATCACTTCATACAAACTCAAGAGATGAAGCACTCGCACTTCCTACTGAAGATTCAGTACGTATTGCACTTAGAACACAACAAATCGTTGCACACGAGAGTGGCGTAACAGATACAGTAGACCCACTTGCAGGTTCTTACTATATTGAAGCATTAACAAAGTCAATCGAAGAAAAAGCGATGACTTACATCAATAAAATTGATGAAATCGGTGGCGCTGCTAGAGCAATTGACCTTGGTTACATTCAACAAGAAATTGGAGATGCAGCTTACGGCTTCCAAAAAGAAGTTGAGACTGGCAAGCAAGTTGTTGTTGGTGTTAACAAATACCAAATCGAAGAAGCTGCTCCTAAAGGTTTACTACGTGTTGACCCTAGCGTTGGAGAAGGCCAAAAACTTAAACTTAAAAAGCTTAGAGAAAACAGAGATAACACAGCAGTTACAAATACATTAGCTGCATTAAAAACTGCATGTGAATCAGATGCCAACGTAATGCCATTCATTTTAGAAGCAGTAAAAACTTATGCAACACTTGGCGAAATTTGTGGTGTTATGCGTGAAGTATTTGGCGAATACCAGCAGTCAGCGAACGTTTAGGGAATAGGGAGGAATAAACATGGATAAACCAATTAGAGTACTAGTTGCCAAGCCAGGTCTTGATGGCCATGACAGAGGTGCAAAAGTTATAGCAAGAGCACTTAGAGATGCGGGTATGGAAGTTATTTATACTGGCCTCAGACAAACACCAGAACAAATCGTTAGTGCTGCTATTCAGGAAGATGTAGACTGTATTGCTGTCAGTATCTTATCTGGTGCTCACAACACATTAGTTCCAAGAGTTGCTGAGCTTTTAAAGAATGAAAAAGCAGAAGACATTTTGCTAGTAGCTGGTGGCGTTATTCCTAGCGAAGATATTCCTTTCCTTAAAGAGAGCGGCGTTGCTGAAGTCTTCACACCAGGTACTTCGACTGAAGTAACAATTGCCTTTATCAAAAATAACGTTAAGCAAGCCTAAGGATTTCTTATGGACTTGAAAGATAGGCTCCTATCAGGAGACAAGCGTGCAGCTGCACGCT
>JBGSUZ010000208.1:0-2097 GCA_041753235.1 Acidaminobacteraceae bacterium | reverse complement strand
ACCAGAGCGGTGCTTTTTCTTCCTCGTCTGTGTTGATGTGTACTGCGCCCGGAATATGACCGTTGACGTAAGAAGTTGTTTCGTCACCCCAGCTGACTTCAAATACATTGTATTCGCCGCCAGTAAAGGTCTCAGGGTTCTTGCCGTCTATAACATCTTTGACCCATTGTGCTGGAACAACGATTTGGTAGTTCTTGTCGCTAATCAGTTCTAGGCTCGAATCTTTTGCCCACTCCTTCACGTCGTAAAGGAATACTTTTTCATAGCCTTTAGTAACGAGATAAGCAGCGACTTTTTTTGCATCTGAGCCATTGGCATCGTAGAGAACAACACTTTTCTCTGGCGTAATGCCTTTTTCTGTGAGGGTATTTGCAAGACGCTCTTGAATGCCGTCGCCTTGCACGTCTAACCAGTATGCTGAGAAGTCTGTTGCACCTTTAATATGACCGCCTCTTTCAGCACCGTCAAGTTTCCAGCCTCGGAATGCGTCATTTTGACGTGTGTCCACGATAACCCAGTCGCTTTTGCCTAGGGCATCTTTAACGGCTTCTGTTTGAATGCTTGCTGGCCCATTTTGAGTTTCTGTCACAACAGGTGCTTCTTCTGCTTTTTTAGCAGAGCAGCCTGTCACAGTAAAGACAGCCGCCAAGGTCAATGCCATGGCAAGCCATAGTGTATGCTTTTTCATGTTTTTGTGCCTCCTTTTGTTAAGTTGATGTCAAACCATGTATCATTTTATCTAATAGGAGGCACAGTTGGAATGAAAATTTCGATACATAGAAAATATCAATAATAATAATTCTGTATAGTTTTTTTGAATGACCTAAATTTCACCAAACAGCACAACGTAGTTTTTGCCATAGTGTTTTGCGCATTTGGGGCAAGTGGTGTAAAAGGCATACATCGACTTCATGGTTTTTCCCTCAGCTTTGACCGCCGCTTCAAGTTCTGGAATCCACTTTGAAATTTCGGCGTAGCTGCCTTCAAATACCTTAGTAATAAAGTTACCCGAGAAATTCACCATTTCCTGTCCTGGGACATCCTTGGTGACAAGGAATAGGTGGTCACATGCCCATTTGGACTTATCTTGTGAGAGAACAAAATATTTGTCCTTGTCGTCTGCACCTGCTTCTACTATAGCTTCCATGGTATTTTTCATAACCTTGCCTAGGTTCAGCGGCATGTAAAAGAAGCTTTTTGTTGAAGCTTTGACCATTTTTAGGTCCTTAAGTTCAAAGATTTTCCCGTCCCACTTTTCTACTTCAAATTTTGGACAGCAGTTCGTTTCAGATATATCCATGTTCATTTGGGGCAGTTCTTTTAAGACATCCATAGCAATAAAACCTCCTTTTATTGGCTATAATTTATTACCCAACAAAAGGAGGTTTATGCATCACACTCTATTTTTTCATAATCCATTTTTCAAGTTCTACTCGATCACTAATCACTAATTTTCTACCACGAGCACTCTTAGTCGTTCTTTCTTGTGTGAATAAACTAAGCCCAGTTTCTCCAGGTTGGAAGAAATCTGCTGCATAGATATGACGCATGCTCGCGTTAGCAGACAGCGTACTTGTGCTTGGTGTGAATAGTCGGTTAATGACTTGTTCGTCGTAAATCAATTTTATGTTCCCTTTAACTTTCACATTACCATTGGCAATAATGACCCCTCTAAAAGTAGTTGACTCACTTGCGCTTAGTTCTAGGTCTCCATCAGCAAATATAACGCCTTCTACTACTTTACTACCCCTATTCGTTCCAAAGATTGCCCCACTGCCATTAACGGCTGGCAGGTTACTCACATTGTACTGTATGGAGCTTCCGTTTTCGGGTTGTAAGCCTATTATACCCGTCTCTTCAAAACTTCTATAATGACCTGTTTGGGATTCAGGGTCAATAATTGCGTTTTTGTTGACGAGATTCATAATGTCTGGAATATCCCAAAGTCCAAGGTATTGGGTCTTTGATTTGAAAATACGGTAAAGATACTCATAATAATACATATTCTTAAGTGAATCAGCTTGATTATTGTCTACACCCACTGTAGACATGTAGGTGTCATAAAGCGGTTTATATGTGTTGAAGTAGCCCGTCGTC
>JBGSUZ010000207.1:0-3986 GCA_041753235.1 Acidaminobacteraceae bacterium | reverse complement strand
CTTCAGTACCCCAGTCTACCAGTTTGCCTTTTCCATCTAAGATTAAAATACCATCTACGACACTATCACTATTTCTAAAAATATTAAAAATCCTACTTTTCCCATTTTGTATTTGAGAGTGATCTTCAATATACAGATGGTAAATTTCATCGAGGCTCTGGCTGGAATTATTAAAGATTTCTTCTACGTTAATATTAATAGCGCTAACGATATTGGCGCTGTTACGTCGAATCTCTGTAATCACAAAAGAAGACAGTAGGAAACTAATGGTCAGGAATACCACAAAGACAATGATGATTTGATTGAGTATTGATGTTTTAAGCAAGTCCCATTTTAGAATGATTTGGGTATTCTTGTTGGTCATATTATCTCACCTTTTTAAATTTGCCATCTTTTACCTGCTCTAATTGATAATCACCGCCATTATCACCAAAAGCATCTATCATAAATTGAGCTTCAACCCCCCGAAAGGATCCAATTTTAATAATGGCTTCCTTGACAGCTTCCGGTCTGGTCGTTTCCCCTTCACTCATTGCTTGAAATAGCATATTGCAAGCATTATACGAGCGCATATGGGAAAAATTGAGCGTTGTCTTAGTCGTTTCTTGAATATACCGTTCTAACACCTGTCTTCTCACTTCGTCCGGATTTGTCGTTGCAACAGTTACAGCATATAGGCCTTCGCCGTACTCCCCTGAATTGCTTAGCAGCTCACCAGTTGCTGCCCATGCCGTGGTCATAATCGGGCCATCAAAACCGCCAAGTCGTAAACGTTGGACTAACTTTGCAACATCGTAGCTATCTAATACGACGACCAACCCGTCTGATTTCACATGCATCATTTTTTCATAAAGATCATCCATATCCAGCTCATCAACTCCTAATTCAAGCACGACTTCTCTGCCATCTTTGTGCAGTAAATCTACCATACGATCCGAAACAACCTTTGCGTACAATTTATTCGATTCACTGTATATAAGGGTTAATCGCTTTAAATTTTGTGACTGGACCACTTGCAGCATTATGTCCGCCTGCTTCTTGCTACTCGGAGATATTTTAATAAATCTGTCATCTTTTCCAGACATATAGTCTGTCGAAATCGTTGGACTAATAATCAGATAGTCACCATTTGCCATTAAATATTCTACGGTCTCAACCATCGCACTCACATTAAAGCCTACAATCAACTGTATGCCATCTTTTTGAAGCTGTTCATGCAATATAGTTTTATAATTGTTATCATTTTTATCATCATACAAGTAAGGAATAATCTTCTTGCCGTTAATGCCACCTTTTTTATTTTGCTCGTCAACAGCAAATAAAAACGCTTCTCTAGACTCTATGCTGAGTTGTGAAGCCGTTGTGCTCAGCTCACCTACAAATCCTATTTTAATAGTTTGGGAGCCAAACTGATAGATGAAAATTCCAAAAAACATAATAATTATTGCGCCGATAACGATTTTTTTCTTCAATAGCTCACCCGCTTTCACAGAATAAAATTACAAATGCTATTGGTCACAAAATACCCCGATTGGGCTAATCTCAATCCCAATTCTATAGGTTTGACAGCCTAGTCAACCTGTATTAAAATCTCAAATGAAAGTGAGGCACATTTATGAAAATAATTAAAGTTATACTTCAGATAGGCTTTATCACCGCCTTATCCCTTCTGGGCCAGTGGCTTGCGGCTGTTTTGAATTTACCGCTCCCTGGCAATTTAATAGGCATGTTCCTACTATTGCTCCTGCTGTTTACCGGTGTGGTTAAAGAAAGTCATATTAAAGAGGGCTCTGACCTGCTCCTTAAATACATGTCCCTATTCTTTATTCCCGCAGGCGTTGGACTGCTCGCACATTTAGAATTGATTCAATCCGCTTGGCTGCCTTGGCTCGTTACCATAGTCATAACCACGATTGTGGTCCTTATGACCACAGCAAAACTTGTGGAATTTTTAATTAGCAAGGAGGTGTCAAAATGATGCAATTCATCTATGTACTTATCACGCTAATGGTCTTTGCTGTCTTTCATAACTTGTACCAACGGTATAAGCGCCCGCTGCCGAATCCACTCTTTTGGAGTATCAGTACATTAATTGCCCTTATTGTCACTAACGTTCTGCCTTATGAAGGCTACCGCGAGGGCACACAGCTCATTAACTTCTTTCTTGGCCCTGCTACAGTTGTCTTAGCCATTCCAATGTACCGCCAACGCGAGCTTCTCAAAGTTTACTGGAAGCCTATTTTAATAGGAATTTGTTTCAGCGTTGCAGCTTCAGCGCTATGTATCACAGGCTTATCTACTGTGCTTAAGCTAAGCGACTCCTTGTATTTGTCTCTGCTGCCCAAATCCATAACTACGCCTATCGGGATTTCTCTTTCCGAAGTAATTGGCGGCATCCCAGCACTTACTGTGGTCAGTATTATCATTACAGGCATCGTGGGCGCTATGATTTCTCCGTTTTTCCTTGATTTAGCACGGGTGAAACACCCAATTGCCAAGGGCATAGGCATTGGCGCTTCCAGCCACGTTGTTGGTACAACTAAAGCTATTGAAATGGGGGAAATTGAAGGTGCTATGAGCAGTCTTTCCATCGCTTTGGCTGGGGTAACGACTTATTTGGCCATTCCGCTTTATTTAATGCTTTTATCCAAAATTTTTGTCTAAAACCAGTTGATTTTTTTTCTCAATTATAGTCTAATAAGCAAAGAGGTGATAAATATGTTTATTCAAGATCACGAAGAAAAGGTCTTTAACGAAGCCTTTGAAAAAACCTACGCCGACATGGTTGCAAAATATGAATTTGATGCCCAGTACGACATAAATTACATGAAGGAATTTCTAGAGTCAATGTACGTCTATCAAGGACAAGATTTGGACGGTCGCGGTGAAATTAAACACATCCGCAACTCTGCTATCATAGGCGCTGTAGAACTCGTCATAGACGAGATAGAAACAGGTAAACTCGTTAAAAAAGAGACAATGACCGCTTAACGGCACACCCGTTACAACACTAAAAAAGAAGGACGCCTTCAGTGTGATTAAACCTCACAGTGAACGCGTCCTTTTATTTTTATTGACTTAAATCTAGTTCTTCCCACTCGAATTTTCCCATATGTGTTTCCACACAGTCTCCGCACATTTCTGGATTGATGGTTTCTGCATGGGTTACTGCAATAACCGACATGGCAATGGCGTATTTGACCATTTCTTTGAAAGGCATGTCATTCATATACCCGTAGCCAATACCTGCAACAAAAGCATCTCCGCCTCCGGTTACATTAATCGCTTTTACGTCTTTTGCTTTCAACCGACCCATTTCATTGCCGTTTGAGTAAAAAATACCATTTGCACCTAAGCTGATAAAGATATGCGCAACGCCTTTTTTATGAAGCTCCTGTGCTGCCCGAATCAAGTCCTCGTTATTTTTGATGCCAAAGCCTACGAGTATTTCCGCTTCATGTATATTGGGCTTGATGGCATAAAATTCTCCTATCAAATGCTTTACATTGGCAGCTTTAGCCGCGCTTACTGGGTCTAATACAAACCTAGTTTCCTCGCCGAATTGTTCTAACATATGTGCCAATAATTTTGGATTGTCCGCATCTACAAAGGTATAGGCTGCTTGTCTAAAGTGCTCAGCTTTGCTGTCCACAAAGGCCTCGTCTGCTTCCTCTATGCCCTTCATGTCAACTACTGCGGAGATCATTTCTCCTTCATGGTCTAAAATAACCATGTACGTTGGTGTGCCGTTCTTTTTTAGAATCAGTGAATCGTCCATACAATAACCGATTCTTCTCGAATAATCGAGCATGCCTCTGCCAGTTTCGTCATCTCCAACTATGGAAATAAACTTCGTATTAATGCCTACACGAGATAAGTTCTCAGCAATATTCCGACAAACGCCGCCATAAGAAATGCGCACACGACCGGGATTAGAATTGAAGGGAATATACTCCACAGCACAAAAGCCTGTGATATCTACAATA
>JBGSUZ010000206.1:0-15785 GCA_041753235.1 Acidaminobacteraceae bacterium | reverse complement strand
CGTCAATTTTTCAGAAGTAAAAGGGGCCCATTCGTCTATAGTGAGGATAATTGTATTAGGATCGGAGACTGGATCTTTAGCTTCTTGCTGTTCTAGTGGGTTTTCAATAGATTCCTCAGTCGTTTTTTCATCAGCTAGTTTTATCAGAAATAAAAATGCAACAGTTAAAATTATGAGTGCTAAAAAAAATGCTGAGAGTTTGAGATTATTCATCAAAGGTTCCTCCTTGCTCAAAAATTATAGCCTGTATAGTCATATTGTTACCCTTAAAAGACAGTACATAACGAAAGTTAATATAGAAGTAAGGCTCAAAGTCTAGTCCTGCCTGCAAAAATTTGTTATAATCGAACGAGAAGTCCAGCGGGGGTGATGATCATGCACAATGGCATTATGCAAATGCAAAAGTACCTGACGGAATTGGACAGATATATCGTCAGTGGGGATATGGATGGTTTTCAGCTAGGTATCAAAAATATACGTTTAATGTGTGACCACTTAGAATCTACCTTTAAAGAAGATATTGATCATCATAAACGAAGCCAAGAAAGGTTTCATTCAAAATATAAACGCACATTTGTTAATGACCTTACTTTTTTGGTTAAGACGGTTACGGTTACAAACGCATACTCCGATGATTACCTTGAGAATTTTGTGAAGGTGAGATCAAATCAATTAGAGAATGCAATGGCGATGGATGCGCACAATGAGTTTTGGATGAACTATACGGTTATCCATGGCAATGTTTTTGGTTCAGTTCCGCAAGAATTAATTAAAAGAGAAAGTTCTGACAAGTTGAAGTCTTTTGGCTGGAAGGAAGTTCGAGTTTCGGTATTTGATTATGGCAAGGATTTGGAAAGAACATTAGCGTTCTATGAATATTGTGATTTAGAATTTGGCAATTATATTATTGTTAAGGAAGCTGAAACAGGGGCATATCTATTACTAAAGTATAATCTGTAAAAAGGACTTAAAGTCCTTTTTTGGTTATGTCCATTCTACGCACCCTTATAATTAGTAAGGAGTATATATGTTTATAGAATTTGAGACCAATAAACTGGTCTATCGTGTAAGTCCAGAAGAAGTTGGTATGACTATGTTAGAAGTCCTTAGTCAGTCCATGGATGTTTCTTCGCGTATGATTCGAAAAGCCAAAGATGGCAAGAGCATTCAACTAAATGGCTATCCTGTATCGGTGAATGCGAAAGTAAGAAATAATGATGTTATTTCAGTTTTACTAGAACAAGAACCTAATATTTTTCCTCCAGAGGACATCCCAATCGATGTAGTCTTTGAAAATCAAGATTTGCTAGTAGTCAATAAACAGCCATATTTTGTGGTACACCCGACAAAAGGGCACCCAGATGGGACCATAGGCAATGGAATTGCTAAGCATTTCGAAGAACAAGGCTTTGACGGTAAAATTAGATTTATAAATCGCTTGGATAGAGATACTTCGGGTCTGTTACTTGTTGCTAAGAATGGTTACGCTCAGCAGATTATTTCTAATCAAATGCAGGCGAATTTAGTTGAAAAACGCTATATGGCGCTTGTGTCGGGGGTTGTAGAAAAAGATTCAGGTACAATTAACTTGCCAATAGGCAGACCTGATCCGGAAGACCTAAGACGTTCTGTTATGGCAGATGGACAGGACTCTGTAACGCATTATGAAGTTGTTGAGCGTTTTAAAGATGCAACTTTAGTTAAGATAAAGCTAGAAACGGGACGCACGCATCAAATAAGAGTTCATTTTACGCACTTAGGACATCCGTTAATTGGCGATGAGCTCTACGGTTGCCCCTCGGATAAAATTCAGAGACAAGCGCTCCATAGTTATTATTTAAGATTTCAATTGCCGAGAACACGTGAATGGGTGAATTTAGAAGCTGAGTTGCCATTCGATTTTAAAGCGTTGATTGAAACAATGACTAGGTGTTGATTGAGGAGGAATAGCATATGGAAAAGCTAAAAGCACTCAGTACGGGAAAGAAACTATTAATTGGAGCAGTTGCAGTGGGGGTAGTTGCCGCTGGTCTGTTACAGTTTCAATGGAGTACAAAAGTAAACTACTACGAGGTCGGTACGCAAACGATTGAACAATTAGTGCATGTAAATGCATTGATACTTCCGAAAGAGAGCGCGTGGTATACCGCTCAAACAGGAGGCATTTTAACTCAGGTTGCTGTAGAACTCGACGGCAGTGTAAAAAAAGACGATTTATTGGTTTCAATACAACCCTTTGATTTTATTAAAAAACAGACAGATGTAAAAAAGCTTGTAGAGGCTTTAACACTTGTTACGGAAACTGAATTAGATGAAAAAGGCAAGGCTGATTATCAAGCAGCGCTTAAAAAATTTGATGACCAGAATATGGCGTTGGAACAGGCTTGGATAGCACATGGCAGTGTACTGGATCTCTTTAAAAAGCAAATGATCTCAAGCGATGCTTATAAGGAATCTTTGATTCAAATTAATGACCAGCTTGTAAAGTACATTAATGTCGTTACAGATTTTAAGGCGGCAGTAGCAATATTGAGATTTGACAGTCAGCCATATACAGATGCGGTTAAGGCTTTAGAAAGTGCATGGGAGCCAGCTGAGTCGTTAAAAGAGCTCATGCGACCTAAAGAAGAAAATGGGAAATCTGTTGATACGATTGTCTCAGATCAACAGGTTGATTTTAACGCTGTAAAAGATGGGATTATTGCAAGGATTACAGCAGAAAAGCGAATGTATGTGCCACTTGGTGCGCCACTTCTTGAATTGGCAAATCCAGAACGTGCAAGAATGCAAATGGAAATACCAGTAGAACAACTGGCTCAAATAAAAGTAGGTACTGAGATGCGAACAAAGGCTGCTGATGGGACGCTTATAAAAGGTACTGTCTCAGACATTGACAATGTCATAACAGACCAAATGCAATCTGATGGCAGTATAATAAAATTAGTTAAAACCCATGCAGATTTAGAAGTTTACAGCAAGTATAAATTCTATAGTACTGCAACTGCCAGCGTTATTGTTAACTATGCTGAAAATGCAGTTGTTGTACCAAAAGATTTGGTTAATAATAACAAGAGTAATTATAGTGTTTGGATCAATCAAAATGGTGTTTTATCCGAAAAACCAGTTGTAGTGAGCTTTGAGACTGATGAATTCTATGTGATCAAATCAGGGGTTAAGGCTGGCGATAAGCTGGTTATGAATACAAAGCTTCATTTAGGGCAAAAGATTAAGTAGTTAGGAGAATGACTGATGGAATTAAGGCGCGCCGATCAATTTGAAATAGAGAAAGCCATTATTCACGTATTAGATAAAAATTCAGATACGCCCGTGTTGAATCATGTGGAATTAGATTTAAACCAACAAGTCCTTGAGTTTGTTGGGGGACATATTACAAAATTTTTAGCCGATGAGGACAACATTAAGGGCAAACTGTTTAACGAAAGAGGCGTTATCTATAATGGTGTCATAGACATTATAGAAGATGAAAATGCTTTTGTTGAAGCCAGTCATAAAATAGCGGATTATTTCTTCAGAGTCATTAAACAATACCATCCAGTCCTATCTTGCGACCTGATGATTGCAAGAATCTCGTTCGATGGCATACCCGCTTTATGTATGCTGAAGCTTGATTACCAAAAATCTGTAGAACATGAAATTGGGTTTGAAGGCGAAGGATTCCAAATTGGACTGAGTTTCCAAGAAACAGCACTACCGAGTGCTAAACAGAGGGTGTCTTGTGGCACCGTCATCAAGTTGCCAGGACAAGACTTAGATGATTTGGTAGCAGTAGAGCGGATTGTGAAGGGCGAGGATGGGGAACCAGTTGAATTCTTCATACGCGAGATTCTTCAGGCTAACCGGGTAGTAGACCATTTAGATAAAACGAAGATGTTCCATAAACAAATGGAAAATTGGGTTCGGAAAAATGTAAAAAATGAAATGGACAAAGCGATTGGTATTAGAGAAGACTTACAAGAAATGTACACACATCAGGTTGAAGTCAATGTGCAAGAGGTTGCTAACGACTTGATAGACGATCAGGAACAACGTGAGAAGTTTATTGAAACTTTAGAAGTTGCAGGCTTTGATACAGAAGAACCATTTGAGTTAGACAAACCGTTTATGGAAAAAAAGCTTAAGTCTAAAGCGATCAAAACAGATACGGGATTTATGATTCGCGGTGTTACAGACCTTTATCAAGATCCATCTAAGTTTGAGATCAAATACAACGGAGATGGCACTGTAAATTATATAATCAAAAATGTAAGAAATATATCTCAAAGGTAGCATTTTAAGCTGAAATATTGTATAATCAACTTAAGTTCTCTGGGGTGTTAGTTAACTGCTAAAAATTCAACCACTGGCTTTATATAGGGAGCACGACTTTCGGCCCGGATGACATGCCGCCTTGTTGCGGATCTCTGAAACGCTGAATAGTACACCCACCTGACTAGGTGTGGTGCTGAATTTTTACGTGACGGCACTCTGGAGCGAGTCTTCATTATTAGTAATGAAGGCTTTTTTTCTATGTGTCTGTAAATTTAGGAGGTAGAGACTTGGAAAAATTCAAAAGCATTAAAATCAATAAGTCTCTTTCTGAGCATTTATATATTCAACTATACAAGTGTATTCGAACACTTATTTTTAATTCAGTACTCAAACCACACGATAAACTGCCACCCATACGGAAAATGGCAGACTTCCTAAATGTTAATAACGTGACGGTGGTCAATGCCTATAAACTCTTGGAAGAGGATTTTCTCGTATATAAGAAGGTCGGTAGCGGTACTTTTATAGCACCAGTATCAGACGATGAAAGTGAAAATGTGGTAACAGATACAACGAGCAGTAGCCGTTACGACTTTTCTATATCCAGTCCTACAGCAGACCTTTTTCCTGTAGAGGACTTTAAACTGGTTCTAAATGAGGTGCTTGATAGAGATAAGGGCTTTGCTTTTGGCTATCAGGAAAGCAAAGGATTTATGCCACTTAGGCAGTCGCTATCTCATTATTTAGAACGTCATGACATTTATAGTAACCCAGAGGAACTTCAAGTTATTTCTGGTGCACAACAGGGTATTGACCTTGTGAGTAAAGCTGTACTGGATTATGGCGATACCGTTATTGTAGAGTCGCCAACCTATACGGGTGCAATTGCTAGTTTTAAGCTAAAAGGCGCTAATATTGTTGAAGTGCCTTTGTTAGAAGATGGTTTAGACTTAGATGCACTGGCCTTGCAACTCAAAAAAAATCGCGTAAAGTTAATTTATCTAATGCCCAATAGCCAGAATCCAACAGGGATCAGCTATTCAGATGAAAAAAAAGTAGCTTTACTTGAACTAGCTAAACAGCATAACCTGTGGGTACTAGAAGACGACTACACCACAGACTTGAATTATGAAAGTGTTACGCCAAAGGCACTTAAAGCCTTTGATGTTTACGATAAAACAATTTACATTAAAAGTTTTTCAAAAGTACTCATGCCGGGTTTAAGACTGGGCTTCATGATTGTACCAAGTCAACTGGCGGATGCTATCTCTATGGCAAAGCACAGTGCAGATATTAGCACATCGGGCTTGATACAGCGCTCGTTCGACTTGTATATTCGCAAAGGCTACTGGGACGCTCAAATGAAAGTCATTAATAAGACCTTCCTAAAACGGTTTCAGGCGATGAAGGCCGCTCTTGAGAAATACTGTATTGAAGGTGTCAGTTACCATATTCCAAGTGGTGGGTACAATTTTTGGTTGACCTTACCAACTGGGTATAATGCAGATGAACTGGCGTGGCGTTTAACTTCCGCATCCGTAGCAATTATTCCGGGCAGCGTGTTTTACCACACACAAATCAAGAGCACTTCTTTCAGACTTTCTCTTGCAGGAATCGATGAAACGGATATTGAAGCAGGCATTATTATCATTATGAAGGATATACAGGAGTGGCAAAATTCGAAGCAAACGCGATTCGAACAAGTTAATCCCGTGTTATAAATAGAGGTGTAAGTATGAAAGAAGCAATTAATCCTAAAATGGTTCAAATAGAAGAAAATTTTAGACAAGTTTGTGTAAAAATCAAGAAAAAAGGTCGCACAATTCTTAATGAATTTGAAATTACGCCACCTCAATTTGCAGCACTCCTTGAGCTAATTGAACATGGTGACATGACCATTGGTGAATTAAGTGCTCGTATGTATTTGGCGTGTAGTACAGTTACGGATTTACTAGACAGAATGGAACGAAATCTTTTAGTAGTGCGCACCAAGGACGAAAAAGACAGACGGATTGTGAGAATACAAGTGCTTGAAAAAGGACACAATCTCATTGAAGAAGTTCTTTATGTACGTTGTAAATATATAGAGGAAGTTCTTAGTGAAATGAACCCTGAATCAATAGATGAAATTGAAAGATGCTTCACCTATTTAAACAGACATATGACCATATGACCTTTAGGGGGCTACTGCATTGAAAATACTTAATCTTAGGTATAAAATTGACCGACAGCTGCATAAGGATAACTGCGGAACAATTTATATTGCAAGAGATATGCTTCTGCAGGATAAATTGGTAACACTTCGGGTATTTAGCTCAGAGTATTCAAAAACGGAGTTCGTTCAAAATTTAATTAGCCAATTTATGTTCCTAAAGTCTGTGAAGCACCCTAATTTGGCTGAACTTTATGAGTTTGATCGGTTAATGACGATTGACCATAAAGCATCTGGAAAAATTCGTTATTTTTATACCTCTGAGTACGTTGAAGACATAGAGAACATTGACTACCGCAGTTTAAAGGTGGAAGATGCCAAAGAAGCCTTTGTGGAATTGATGCGCACCTTGTCCTACCTACATTTTAGAGGTATTGTGTATCAATACTTAAACTTTACCAACACTAACCTCTTTTTTGAAAATCAGAGAATATGTGTAAAATTAGTAGATTTGATTACTGTTGGACTTTTTAAAGATATTAATACCATTTCAGATTACCGCATCAGCCTTTTTATACCTCCGGAAGTTATTTGGAGTCAACATTTTGACTACTCTTCAGATATTTACGCCCTAGGTTACATGCTGTATTATCTCCATTATAGATACGATTATGAAAAACATGCCCTTAACGATATATATGACAAAGAAGGCCAAAGCGACAACGAAATCAACAAGCTGATTCGTAAAATGATTAGTAATTATGTTGAGGACCGCAATTATGACATAAACCATCTGCTTGAAGATTACTGCAATATTCACAGAATGACCGTGCCATTCGATGACAATCAATACTATAATCGCGTTTATTTTGGCACTAAGCTTATAGGCAGAGAGAAGGATTTTGAAGAGGTTTATCGTAGTATTATCGATAAATTTGACAAGAAAAATCAGTTCAATGGCGCGATTGTATCAGGTGAAGCAGGTATAGGAAAAAGCCGGTTCATTCGAGAGCTGGGTTATATTCTGAGAATGCAGGGCTATGACAATATAGCAATAGAGATTACAGCTGAACATCAACAGGATTTTTCGCTATTTTCTCAGATTTTAAGGATTATTTTCAAGCAGGGAGATGTGCCACAAGAACTTATTTATAAGTATGGCAGTGAGTTAACTAAACTGGTATCGGAAATTTCTCAGCGCTTTAAAATTAATCCTGGTGAAATTCTTGAGGGAGAGCGTGAGCAGCTCAAACTATCCAATCGGATATTTAATTTTTTAATGGATTACAGCGTCCACAAACCATTGCTGCTAATTATTGACAATATGGATTTGGCGAATCGCTATGATCTGATTGTGTTGGATTATTTATTAAGAAATCAAAAGGATTTACAGCTTTACATTATTTCAACTGTTAATAAAAGTACACTGGACGATGCAAGCAACGTTAGTTTGTGGGAAGACTCCAAACGGGTTCAGCACTTCCAATTAAATAAGTTCAATTATGACGATGCAAATCAACTGATCAAGCATATCCTTGGCATGAATAAAAAGCCAATTAATTTTACAACGCGTGTTATGCGTGAAGCAGAAGGAAATCCACGTCGGATTGAAGAGATTATTCAAAATCTCTATTTAAACAAGAAAATATATGTACAAAATCATAAGAATTGGCATATTTCTGAAATAGAAAGTTTGGAAGAACTTGAATTTTCAAGAAGTCCAGACAGTGTAGTAACACTGAATTTGGAGGCACTAACAGATACTCAGCGTGAAGTCCTCAATATAGCATGCGTATTCTCGGATGCTGTAGAATATGACATAATTGCAAGGATGTTAGGTTCTTCGGATTTACTGACGGATAGTTTAAAGGCCCTTATTGAGATCAATATTCTCAGCGAAAAGTTTGGAGATTTTGGCTATACCTATAATTTTAACAATCGGCGAATGGCAGAGGGCTTATTAAGCCAGCTCAGTGAAGAACAGCGTAAACAGTACCACGAGCGTATTTCAGCGCTGTTAGAAGACGATTTTAGAACCAAGCAATATTTTGTTACAGAATCACTGATTTATCATTTAAAGCTAAGTGACCAGATAGATAAAGCGGTTAAGTTCTGCTTCCTCGCGGCGGAGCGGATGAAGCAAATCAATATCTATTCACAGGCGATCTCCTTTTATAAGCGTGCGATAGAGTTGCGACTGCAAAAAGGCCAAGAAGAAGAGACACCAGAGATTCTGTTGAAAATCGCAGAAATTCATATGATGTTGGGTCAACAGCATGAGGCTGAGCTCAATTATGAGCAAACTTCAAAAATCGCTAGAAACTTTAAGAAGATGGACCGTTATGTAGATGCCCTTAATGGACTTACTCAAATTTCAATCATTAAAGCGGAACTAAGCCGAGCCTATAATTACTTCAATGAAGCGCACCGCGTGGCAATTGAGAATGGTTATGTAGAGGGTGAACTTAAGTCAGCCCACATGCAGTGTAAGATTTTCTTAGCGACCAGCGACTTTGAGAGTATGCGTGTTATAGCTGAACGCTATTTGCAGTTTTCAAGAGAGATTGGCAATCTTAAGTTTGAAGGTTTGTTTTTAAATGAGATGGGCATCGTGTATACCTATGATGAAAGTCATATTGAAGATGCAATCGACTACTTAAATTTAAGTTCAAAAATCCTGACTGAGATTGGTGAAGATATTGAGAGTACACGAGCCTTAAATAATCTAGGCGTATTGTACTTAGACGAACGCGCAGATATTTTAGGTGCGCGTGCCAACTTCGAGAAAATCATTGAGTGCTTTGAGAATTTTAATATCGTTAACGATAAAGCAATAATGATTAATAATATTGGAGAGAGCTATTTTATTGAGAATCGCTATTCAGAAGCACTTGAATGTTTTAATACGGCATATAAACTTGCTGAAGAGACAAATGATGACAGTATCAGCTTTACACTGCTTGTGAATATATGTAGAAATTATATTGATACAGGCGATTACGACAAAGCCTATCTTTTGATGAAAAAGCTAGAGGTAGACTACCAAAACGACCGGAATCGCGGTTTGGATACGGTAGGCTATTTCTTGATTCACGCCGACTTTTTCATGCGCACTAAAAATTTTGAGTTAGCTGAAAAATGGCTTTATCAGTACCAAATGGCAGATTTGAAACTCCCAAAAAGCATGGAAGTTTTAATGGAAATTATAGACTTCAAACTTCGGTTCTATAAAGAAAACTATCTAAACTCAGGAAAAAATGTAGACATTAACCGGCTGCAAAACTTAGCAGTAAAAGTTAAATCTGCCTATGCAATGCGCATGTTTAGAGAGTTGATTCTTGAAATATGTACAGGGTTAATTCATTCTCGAAAGTTCATTTTAGTTCAGGAGTTAATGACGTTAGAACGTTCTTTTATTCCGAACTTTGACACACCGTATCTTTCGACACTTAGAAATATATTAGAAATTGCGTATGAGTCCGACCGTGAAAAGCTCTATGAACAGGTCATTCTTAATAAGAAGCATATTCTTGTAGACGAACAGACTTGGGTAATTCATAAAGCCCTAGGCGATGAGTATTTTGTGCATAATAACTTTTTTAATGCCATATCTAATTACATGATGGCTATTGATATCTTGCATAAATTAAGCCAAAGAATTCCCAATAATTACAGAGACTCTTATATTATGAACGACGAGACTAAGCTTGATCTTAAGTATAGGATCAATGAGCTCAAGCGAAGAATCCTAGGAAGTAAAAGCAATGAGAAGGTATATGGATTCAGTGACTATGAAGTAGGTTCGGCAGAAGAATTCTTTAATTTGACTGACATTACAGACCTCTATAAAAATCAAAAGTTTTTAAGAACAGTTCAACAAATTTACTTTGAAAAGTATGACACAAAATTTGAACATATTAACGATTTGATTCGAAGTTTTCAAAGTGACGAACTTCATAATATTAAACAAATGCTACTCTATTTTGTTCAATATTGCTTTGCAGACCGAGGTTATGTCATAGTAGTAGATGAAAATGGCAATCAAATAGAAGTCATTAAGTCAGCACCAAATTTGCCAGAACCGGATGTGGTAACCCTCATGAAAAATATGGCAACAGACGATGAGGGGATTGTCATCAGTTTCATTGAGCAAAATACAAACTCACCGCTGCTAGCCAAGGACTTAAAAGGTGTTATTTGCATACCAATTACCAAAGTACAAGGGCCAGAAGCCAACAGCAGTGAGCAAGAACGCAGAAGGATGGACGTACAAGCCAATATGAAAGATCGGCTAGGGTATGTCTATTTAGAGACAGACAATATTTTTAATAATTTCTCTAGAGAGAGTTATAAACATATTAAGACCCTTATGAACCTGTTGTTTGTCATGATGGACAACTACAACCTCAAGAAAATTTCTTCTATAGATAAATTGACTGGTGTTTTTCTCAGAAAGTATTTTGAAGACCTAATGTACCTTGAGGTTGGAAGGGCCAAAAGTATTAATAGCACATTCTCACTAGTTATGTGTGACATTGACAAATTTAAGAGTGTAAACGATACGTTTGGTCATCGTAAGGGCGATGAAATACTAATGCGTATTGGGCAAGCCCTTAACTACAAACTGAGAGCCTCAGATTTGATTGGTCGCTACGGTGGTGAGGAATTTGTCATTTTATTGCCAATGACTGCTGCTGAGGAAGCATTTGAAGTTTGTGAAAAAGTGCGTCTAGAAATAGAAAACCAAAAGATGTTAGGGACGGAGTTTCCGCTTACAATGAGTTTTGGTATTGCAACTTTCCCTGACCATGGGGCTGGTGAAGAAGAATTGCTTGAAAAAGCAGACCAAGCATTGTACTATTCAAAAAATAATGGACGTAATAAAACAACCCTTTGGGATCCAAATATAGGAACAGAAGGGGTGCGATTTGATAAGCTCGCAGGTATATTAA
Organism: Acidaminobacteraceae bacterium; assembly: GCA_041753235.1. Taxonomy (GTDB): domain Bacteria; phylum Bacillota; class Clostridia; order Peptostreptococcales; family Acidaminobacteraceae; genus JBGSUZ01. Next base: position 4,412 of record JBGSUZ010000206.1, on the reverse strand, counting down.
GCGGTAACATTTCAAAAGACACAAGAAATGTTCAGGCAATGGTCAATGTGTTGACGGCAGTAAGAGATTTGAGAGAGCCATCTGAACGCGCTTTGGCTTTCTTAAATAATGTTATGGACATTACAGAGGCAACTCAGGGGACCATCCTTCACTTTGACGATTTGCAGCTCATTGAGCATTTTTCATTAGAAAAAGGTGGGCAAAATTGGCTTGAGTATTTAAGTTATGACGCGGTTACGCTTCAAGAATTTGCTCAAAAAGAACAAGGTGAATATTTTATCAATTGGAACGACTTAGAAGACGTAGAGACTGAAAGTGGCATTCCTAAATGGAAGTCCGTCATCTTTTTGCCACAGCGCTTAGACAATGCGCATAAAGCGGTATTATTGCTAACCGTACCCATCTCAGAAAAAGAATTTGATTTTGCTGATTTTAACTTTGTAAGTTCTATGGGTGGCTTATTGACCACCATACTGTAAGGAGTATATATGTACGTTAATCGTTTTTTACCAGTTTCAAAAGCTGACATGGAAGCTTTGGGCTGGGAACAGCTAGATTTTATCATTGTCAGTGCAGATGCCTACGTGGACCATCCTAGCTTTGGACATGCAATCATTTCGAGAGTACTTGTCAATGCAGGTTATAAAGTTGGTATTATTGCCCAACCTAACTGGCGTGATATTAATGCGTTTAAAATCTTGGGAAGACCAAGACTCGGGTTTTTAATTTCAGGTGGTAATATTGACTCCATGGTTAATCACTATTCAGTCAATAAGCGTGTAAGGGACGAAGACAGCTTTTCGCCAGGTGGAAAGACTGGGTTTAGACCTAATAGACCTACGATTGTTTACTCAAATATGATTAAACAAGCTTATAAAAAGGTGCCAATCATTCTCGGTGGAATTGAGCCGAGTTTAAGACGTTTTGCGCATTATGACTACTGGGATGATAAAGTAAGACGTTCAATACTTTTTGATGCAGAAGCGGATTTGCTGATCTATGGTATGGGCGAGCGTCAAGTACTTGAAATTGCCGAGTACTTAAATAACGGCTTTGAAGCGAAATATATACGTCACATACCAGGTACTTGTTACTTGGCAGAACACCTAGACGAAGTTTATGATTATATTGAAGTGGAGAGCTATGAAGCCGTCAGCACTGATAAATCGGCCTACGTTAAAGCTTTTAAAGTCCAGTATGACGAACAGGATCCAATCCGTGGCAAGACAATCGTTCAAAAGCATAAAGACCGTTACGTCGTTCAAAACCCTCCGGTTATGCCGTTAGACAGAGAAGAATTAGATGATGTGCACAGCTTGCCTTATCAGAGAAATTATCATCCAATGTATGAGGCGGCTGGCGGTATACCGGCAATTCGAGAAGTCAAATTCTCAATCATTTCTGAACGTGGCTGCTTTGGTGCCTGCTCCTTCTGTGCACTGACTTTCCATCAAGGAAGAATTGTACAGAGTCGTTCGCATGAGAGTATAATTGCGGAAGCACAGCAAATCGTTACAGACGAGTCCTTTAAAGGCTATATCCACGACGTGGGCGGCCCAACGGCAAACTTTAGATTCCCAGCTTGTAATAAGCAATTAAAATATGGTGCATGCAAAGACAGACAGTGTCTTTACCCAACCCCTTGTAAGCACCTCAAGGTAGATCATAAAGATCTAATGGAACTGCTCAGAAAACTGCGTACTGTTAAGGGCGTTAAAAAGGTATTTGTTCGTTCTGGCATTCGATACGACTATATGATGGCAGACAAGGATGATCGCTTCTTTGAAGAATTCGTTAAGTATAACATCAGTGGTCAGCTTAAAGTAGCGCCAGAACACGTGGCGGATGAAGTGTTAGATAGAATGGGTAAGCCAGCAGGGAAGACCTACGATCGCTTTGTTCAAAAGTACTTTGATATGAACAAGAAGCTCTGTATGGAGCAGTACTTGGTGCCATATTTGATGAGTTCTCATCCGGGCAGCACAATTGAAAGTGCTATTAAGCTGGCTGAATATCTTCGAGATACAGGGTATCAACCAGAACAAGTGCAGGATTTCTACCCGACACCGGGAACCCTTTCAACAACTATGTACTATACAGGTATAGACCCTCGAGATAACTCGCCAGTTTATGTTCCTAAAACTTACGAGGAAAAGTCTATGCAACGTGCGCTTTTACAATACGGAAGACCTCAAAATTACGATAAGGTCTATAAGGCGCTCATGCAAGCTGGTAGAGAAGATTTAATCGGTTTTAGCAACCGTTGTTTAATTAAACCTCGTGAAGAGCGCAATGCAAATGGCGCTAGTCGCAGACTTGCAACTAAACAGGGTGGCAAACATGCGACCAAGTCAGGTGCGAAATCAGGTGGTAAAAAAACGGGTGCTTCTACCCAGACTTCAAATAAATTAACAAGTGTTAAAAATAATAAGAAAAAAAAATAAACTTTTTCGGTCTGCCAAAATCTACGAGCACAGAATTATGCTATAATTGATATCGAATGACGTAACATAATCTAAGGTATTGGTATGTATCAATGCCTCAAAAGCATTTTGACCTTATGAATGAAGGAGCGATTTTTGTGTCTAAAGTAATCATTGATGGAAAAAGTTTAACCATTGAACAAGTAGCTCAAGTTGCAAGACAGGGTTACTCAGTAGCATTATCTAAGGAAGCAAAAGAGGCAATCGTAAAATCAAGAGCCATAGTTGACAGATTTGTAGATGAAAAGAGAAAAGTTTACGGCATTACGACAGGTTTTGGCAAGTTCTCAGACGTAGCCATTTCCAAAGAAGAAACAGAAGATTTGCAAAGAAATTTAATTATCAGCCATGCTTGTGGCGTGGGTCCTTACTTTGCGAAGGATATTGCTAGAGCGATTGTCTTACTAAGAGCCAATGCACTTTCACAAGGTTTTTCAGGTGTAAGACCTTCAACAGTAGAAACACTGCTTGAAATGCTCAACAAAGACGTTGTACCATGCATTCCAGAGAAGGGTTCCCTAGGCGCTAGTGGCGACTTAGCACCACTTTCACACATGGTTCTTGTTATGATTGGTGAAGGCGAAGCCATGTACCAAGGCGAAATTCTTCCGGGCCGTGTTGCTATGGAAAAAGCGGGTATTCCGCTTATCGTATTAACTTCTAAAGAAGGCCTTTCTTTAATCAACGGCACTCAAGTTATGACAGCGACTGGCAGTTTAGCGGCTTACGATGCGATGCAACTTATGAAACTTGCAGACATCAGTGCAGCGCTTACTACAGAAGCACTCGGCGGCATCACAGATGCTTTCGATCCAAGAGTTCATGCCATCAGACCGCACAGAGGTCAAATGGACACTGCAGCTAACTTGCTCAGACTTCTTGAAAACAGTGGCAATACAACAAGACAAGGCGAAGTGCGCGTACAAGACGCTTATGCAATTCGTTGCGTGCCACAAATTCATGGTGCAAGTAAAGACGCACTTAAGTATGTTATCGATAAAGTAAATATTGAAATCAATTCAGTTACAGACAACCCATTGATTTTCCCAGATGACGAAGCAGCTATTTCAGGCGGTAACTTCCACGGACAACCAATGGCACTTGCCTTTGACTTCTTAGGGATTGCACTTGCTGAAATTGCAAACGTATCTGAAAGAAGAACTGAACGTCTCGTAAACCCACAACTCAGCAATGGTTTACCAGCATTCTTGACACCAAAAGGTGGCTTGCACTCAGGCTTTATGATTGCTCAATATGCATCAGCAGCCCTTGTTTCTGAAAATAAAGTGCTTGCACATCCTGCCAGTGTTGACTCTATCCCGTCTTCTGCAAATCAAGAAGACCATGTCAGCATGGGTACAATTGCAGCGAGAAAAGCTAGAGATATATTAGAAAATGCCAGCAACGTCATTGCTATTGAAATCCTTAGTGCAGTTCAGGGTATTGATTTTAAAGACCCTGCTAAACTCGGAAAAGGAACAAAACCAGCTTATGACATCGTAAGAAAAGAAGTAGCTACATTAGTGGACGATAGACCTATGTACATTGACATCAACAAAGTTGCAGAACTTGTCAAGTCACATGTGATTGTACATGCGGTTGAAGAAGCTATTGGTGGCTTAGAATTGGATGGAGTGAATATCGTTTGTTAAATGAAAATAATCAAGTGCCTTTGGTCAGCAAAGAAAAATTGGATCGCATCAACGTATTAGCTAACAAAGCAAAAACAGTTGGTTTGACAGATGCAGAGAAGGCAGAACAAAAAGTTTTAAGAGCTGAATATTTAGCGCGTTTCAGAGAAAGTTTTAAGAACCAGCTAGATAATATTGAAATTAAGTATGTAGACGAGATTGAGAATTAATCAACGAAATTATGGGTATCAATCAGTTAATTGAGTTGTTTCAGTTTTCACAGAAAACTAAAATCGTT
>JBGSUZ010000205.1:0-8165 GCA_041753235.1 Acidaminobacteraceae bacterium | reverse complement strand
CAGTTGAAGAAGCAACCGTTAAGGAAATCTCTGAAACGATGGCTGAGGCGCTTAGCTTTGCACTGAACACACCAGCTGATTACTTCACTTTCGAGCACGTCAAAACAGATTTTTATTTTGGTGGAGAAGCGGTCAAAGGAGCACCAATGATTGAGGTACTGTGGTTTGAAAGAAGCCAAGAGGCACAGGATTTGACAGCACAAATGCTTCATGAAGCTTTACTTAGTAAAGGCTACGAAGAAACGAGCATTATTTTTCATAAGTTGTTAAGTGAATCCTACTATGACAATGGCCAGCATTATTAAGCTTAATTTAAATAGATAGAAAATAAACCTTTAAGATTCCTAAAATTAATTTGAAGAATCTTAGGGGTTTTATTTTATTTGTACATAGAAAATATTTAATATAATAACAATGTATCCCTTTTATTCAATATTAAACTTGTAAAATATTGATAAGTTATTTATAAGTTCAGAAAACTGAAAAAATTAAACAGAGATGGTATGATCAGCTCGTTAGCTAACGGTTGTTCTGTTTTTTATAATTTAATCACACTTTTTGCTTAAAAAATAAAATTTTAAAGGAGGAACACCTGGATGGTGTCCAATAAAAATGTATTTCGCAAGTCAATCGCTTTAGTCCTCGCATTTGGAATGATTTTTTCTACTGCAATTCAAAAGAGTTATGCAGTAGATCAACTTAAAATTCATATGATTAATGTGGGACAGGGTGATGCCATTTTTATTCAATATCAAGGTTTTGAAGTGTTAATTGATGCTGGGGAAAACAATATGGGTGAGCGCGTCGTAGACTATATAAAGCCTAAAATTCAAGGCGATTTAGACTTAGTGATTGCAACACACCCTGATTCAGACCACATTGGAGGCATGGATACAGTTCTTAGTCAGATCAAAGTCGATAAAATTATTGATAGCGGCATGAACTATACCACTCAGACCTATAGAGACTATTGGAATGAAGTGAACCGTCAAGTACAAAACGGTGCAGTTTACAGCGAAGATGCTGATATGACGGTTTCATTTGGCAATGACTTAAAGTTTGAAATCATTGAAACAGGTGATGATAATGGCAGTAAAAATAACAATTCAGTCTTATCTAAAATGTCATTTGGAAATGTAAGTTGTCTACTTACTGGAGACATGGAATCAGAAGTTGAAAAAGAGATTCTTGGTAGGGATTTGAAAGCTGATATTTTAAAGGCTGGTCATCATGGTTCTAGGTCCTCATCTAGTAATGAGTTTTTAGATAAAGTTGCACCGCAGTGTGTATTAATTAGTGCGGGCCTCAATAATAAATATGGTCACCCCCATCCAGAGACTATTACTAACTATCAATCTAGAAACATACCCTACTATGTGACTTCAAGTCTTGGTGATATAGTTGTGACAACAAATGGCAGTACATTTACAATAGATGGAAAGACCTATACAGGTCATTCTGATGGGGCGCCAATCGAAAATCCTGATGATGGTACAACAATCCCAACAATCCCAACAAACCCAACAGATCCAACCACATCTTCAAAATTAGAAATTATAGCTATTAATCCTAAGGAAGAATCTGTTTTGATTAAGAACAATTCAGTACAGCTTGTAGATTTAAGTGGTTGGTATATTTTTTCAACGGTAGGTGAGCAACACTATTCATTCCCAGACGGGTACACCATAGGTGCAGGTCAGACTATTAAAGTGGTTTCTGGAGCGGCAGCAAAATCCAATGTAGGAGACGCTTTAATTTGGACTAAGGCATATATATGGTCAGATGTTTATGATCCCGGAGAACTATACAATGAAAGCAACGTATTGATTTCAAGTTACGGTGCTATGCAGTAATTTAATGAAAAAAGGGCTTGTCCTAGATGATCAAAAAGTTATTCTAAGACAAGCCCTATTTTTTTATGAAGTTATGCAGAAAAGTTAAATATACTAAAAGACTAACCAATCAGTACAGATAGGTAGTTTGTACATTCTTCAACACAGCCAACACAAGATAGCTTCTTATGCGATTTAATCTCTTTGCATTTCGCAGAACCAGCAAGTGTTTGCAAATGCGCCACGACATTGGTGTCTTCTTCGACAATGCCAGCCATGCCAAGAACAAATTCAGCGGCATATGCAGCCCCACAGATACCTTCTGGTGCTCTACCACCACCGTGCTCTTTAAATGAGTCAATGATGCAGTCTGGAATTTGAAGTGGCTCTTGAAATGCAACTAATACAGCTTGTGCGCAGTTTTTTTTCTCGTATCCGTCTTTTCCTAAGAAATGTGTAAGTGCTATTGTTTTAGGCATAAATTCCTCCGTCAAAATGCGATTCATATGATTGGTCATCCTGTTAGATTCTAACGCGATTGAAAAGGAAACTCAACCCAAAACAAAAATTATAATGGACTATTATTTTTTTATAATAATTTTGATAACGCCTGTCGACGTTTTTGGAAAGCTTGTTTATAGGCATCGTTACCAAGGACGAGACACAGCGGTGCTAGGTAAATGAGGAAGGCGTAAGGAATAAAACCAAAACCGACACCCAACAGACTAGCTGGTACAGAAGCTGAGGCATTCCATGGAATAAGGGCAGGGGTAATTACAGCGGTATTGGCTATGTCTACAGACAGTTGAGCCTTGCCCTCTTCTGTGTCTGGATAGTCCGAACGCATCATTTGATGAGCGAATAGGATTGCAAAGGTTTGACTGCAACCAATAGCAGCCCCTATAAGACTGGAGACAACCATACCAGAAGCTCTAGAAGTTTTTGCATCAAATAAACGGATTGGATTTTGAATAGGTTTTAATAGTGAAGTTGCTTCGAAAATACCCGAATAAAGTGCAGAAGCCATTACAGTAAGCAGTGGCGTCAGCATGCCAAGTGCGCCATTTGCTTTTAAACTATGAGCAAGCGGGCTAGTCTCCGGTAAGTGATATCCCATGAGTGCAGTCGTAAAAAGCGTATCCAACGTTTGTCCTTGAACGAGATAAGCGGTCAGAGTAGCGCTGAGGATGCTCAATATGAGTGCTACAGTGATTTTCTTTGTCAGAATAAGGCCTAATACTAAAACGACAATGGGAATCAACACAAGGGGACTTAATGAGAACTGAGCCTCAATGGCGTTTTGTAGTTGATTACTGTCCACTGTCAATGGCATTGCCAAGGATAGCCCTGTGTAAATAAGTATTGTGATGATTAAGCTAGGCGCACTGTGTCTAATGTTGGTTTTAATATATTTAATAACGGGTTGAGAAGTAATGTCTGCAACTAGGTTGGCACAGGAGGACAAGGGTGAACTGCGCTCTCCTAAATATATAGCACTGACCACAGCGCCAGCAGTCATTGCTAATGAGTAATGCCCCACGCGGGCCATCGCCATAAAAAGCGCCCCTACCATACCAGCAGCGCCAAGAGCAGAGCCGAGAAGTAAAGTTATTGCCCATGTAAGAAGAAACACGAGGAGAAGAAAGAGGCGTGGGTGAATTATCCCAACACCTGCATGCACCAAATAGGGCAAAGTACCGCATGCCATCCAGAGCGCAGTTGCAGCCCCAATCAATAGTAATATCTGATAAGTTTTGCTTAACTTGAACAGACCTGAAATTAAACCATTCACAAGTATGTTCCAAGAAGTCTGCTGGTAGCGGGCTAAGACGATAAAGGGGATCAATCCTAAAGCCAATGCGGCGTATAGAGGCAAATGTAGCATGCTGAAACTCAGCAAAAGTACAAGTAATAACAGGATAGCTGCAAAAACTGCCATAAGGACCTCCTCGTGTAAAATATGTTCCTTAAGTTAGGTATAACAGAAAAACAGATATAACAGAAATGCTAATATTTGATATGATATATAATAATTCGTTATATATGAGGAGAATGAGATGGAACTTAAACAATTGCAAAATTACTTGATGATTGTAGAGAGTCAAAGTATTTCCAAAGCAGCAGAAAAATTGCATATTGCTCAGCCAGCACTTACACGGCAGCTAAAACAGCTTGAGGAAGCTTTTGGTCTAATTTTGGTAGAAAGAACGACTAGGCACTTTCAAATGACGGAAGCAGGTAAAATACTGGCACGAAAAAGTGCGCAGCTACTTGAGATGGCTGACGCCATACAGCAGGAAATGGCAGATTTGAGCATTGGCTTTAGCGGGACAATTCGAATAGGAACCATAGGTTCAGAAATGGAAATTATGTTGCCACAGTTGATGGCGGCGTTTATAAAAGACTATCCAAATGTTAGTTTTAAGTGCTATGAGGGTGGCAGCATAGAGGTTTTAGAGCAACTACGACATGGGTTGATTGACATAGGGATTGTCAGAAGTCCCCTCGATAAGACACTCTATAATGTAATTGAATGGCCCGTACAACCGATGATTGCCGCCAATATAGAACCAAGACCTTGGCTAGAATCCAGTCATAAGCTAACATGGGCAGACTTAGAAGGCGAGCGTTTAATTGTACATCATAGATATGCGGAAGATATTCGACTTGCCTGCAGGGGATTTGGTTATGAACCTCAATTTGCGGTTATGGCTGAGGATACGAGGTCCTTACTACTCATGGCTGGGCAGGGTATGGGAACCGTTGTGGTACAAAAGGACTGGTTAAAAATGATTCCTAAAATCTTCTATAGCAAGGAAATTGACGCAAAGGCTTTGGAAACCCAAACCATTATGTTGTGGCATAAAACGAAGTATATGCCTGAAATATCAAAAAAGTTTGTGGAAAGCGTTGAAAAATATATAGTCAAATTGTAAAATTAGTTGTTCAATTCAAATAATTTCAAAAGGATGGCATAAATGAACTATATTAACGAAAATGATATGATGGCGTTTTACATACAATTACTAGACAATGAGCAAATTGAATTTTTAAGAGGCAAGCCAGCAGAAACTCAGGAAATTTGTAGAATGGTTACCGTGCTTATAGATTGCCAAAACTTACACGATAGGATAGATGCTGCCAAAATACTCTGGAAGCGACTCTTTGAGTATTCACTCAGCTTTATTCACCCGGATAAGGGTGGGTATGACGACCTATTCGACTATTTTGATGCCTATGTAGATTTTGAAGAGCTTATATTTGCCTCGGATTCCTTCTATAGAGACCATACCCTTCACTGTTTGTGGGTTTATTTTTTAGGGGAGTACCTTCAATTTGATGAGCAATTTAAGGACTTTGTCAAACCTGAGCAGCGATCACCTATCAATTTGATTGATAATCTGTTAGCGCTTATGAAGCACTATAAAATTGACCCAATGCATTACAAAGACATTGAGTCAATGCAGGCGAATATTCCCTGCCAAGACTCAATTCGCTGCATCACGGCATTGACACATGACCTTGGGTATCCACTTAAAAAGATAAAAAAAATAAACGGTGGCATTAAAAAAGTGCTTCCGTTTTATGGATTAGACGACTATAACGAGTTTCAATTTAAATACCAACCAGCGCATATGAACTTTATTCAACAATTCTTAAAATTAATGAGTCTGGAAATTGACTTTACAACAAATGGAGAACTTACTCGCCTGTTACCCAATGAATGGTTAGAACGATTATTCATGGAAGACGGCAAGCAGCTCGTTGCAATAAATCCAGATTTTAAAACCCATTCTGAAGAAGAAAATGTAAAAGTACTTTCTAATTTAGGGTTTCATTTTGTTTACAGAGAAAATACAGGTAAGTTGCTTCAATACAGCTTAGACTTTGAAAAAATGCAGCATGGTCTTATGAGTGCTTATATTTTGAGCAGAAACTTAAACTTATTTAAAGACATGAACCTTAAAATGACTTCATTAAATGACGTACACTTGGAAAAACAGGACAGCAGAATTCTCTATGCGATGTCAGAAATTTTTTGCGCAGTAGCTGACCATACAAACGATAGCTACAAGATTACCTCACTCGTGAAATCTTCGTCCTATCTGTCCTTCATAGACGAGATAGAAGAGTTCTCTAGAATTAGCCGTGCCAATCAGAACCGTCAGTTCATAAACGAGTTTTGCAAGACCACTATGGCCTTTAAAGACGGTGTTTTTGTTCTCAACTTCGTCTTCAACAATATGGAAATTGACAATCTTGATCCAGAAAGAGCCTTTAAAGGCCGGTGTAAGCGTATGTTGACACTTCTAGACATTCCAAACCTCACAGAAGATTTTAAAATGGAACTCAATTGCATTGGAGAACTCGACTACAATAAAAATCAATACACACTCCAAGTAGCAAAAAAATCAGTAGATATACTCGTAAATGGCGTATCTCAAGATATTCCGTCCTATTTAGCGAGCCGTCAATTTTACACGAAAGAAGCTTATAAGAACTTATAAACAAGAGGCCTTACGGATTTGGAGGAATCTTGCATGACAGGGAATATGGCAAGTTTCAAAATCTCTATAAAAAACGGTGTAAAGGCATTTTTAGTTATGCTGATTATATGCAGTGGCCTCATGTTTGCCATTCAACAATCTGAAACAGTAAAGCCACTATACAGTGAAATTCAGTCTTATAATAAACAGACGGGAGTTCATCTGCAAGTTTTGCCAAATGCTTTAGACTTGATGGGTTTATCACTGCAAATACCATTTACTATTGAGAGTCAGGGCGATACAAAATACCCAATCAAGATTGATTTTGACCTACATCTCTTAATGTTATTAATCATACCGCTGGTCACAGTCCGATTTGCCTGTGCAAAGTCTTTTAAAGATGGACAGCCTATAAGCCAGCACTTAAAGGAATATGTTGAAACGGCGGTTGTCTTTGCCGTGCTGAGTCAAATTGCGTTGGTGCTTAATACAAAGCGCATTTATTTTGACGGACTACAGCATTACGGCATAACCTTAAAGGGTGGGTTTCACCATGTGACTGGCATAATCTTGACAGTTCTTATTATATTTTTAATGCAAGTCTTTTGGCGTTGTCTGTTAAAAAAAGAAGGCTGTATAATAGAAAGAGAAAGGGCAGTGCTGGAAGAAGTATTCATCGGGCTAGGGGCGTATTTGAAGTTAATAGTCCTTGTTGTTTTTGTGCAGACGATAGCCTTTATAATTTGGCTTTCAGGGACAATGGGTGTAAAATGGCACATAGGACTAGCAAATCTCATTGCCATACCCATAGGGATAGTCATTATGAGCATGGCGGTAAAAGCTGTTTCGGCACTATTTAAGCCACAATTTGGTTTAAAAATAGGTATCCTTGGTGTCATGATAACAGTGATTAACTTGATTTTAGCGTGGGCTTCGCGTGTGCGTATAAGTGTGAAAAGTGATTTAACCATCCTAAAGTTAATCCCATTTTTAAATGGAAATGGTGAGTATTATATGTATATCCCCCTAGTGGAGGTGCTTGGGTTAAGTGTTTTAATAGTAGGGCTGGCTGGGGCAATTGTTTTGGTCACACAGAAATTTAGTGTAAGAAAATAGAGGGCAATTAAATGGATCAGAGAAAGTATAATGAACGGTACTTAAAACGAAAAAAACAGCTTAAACGTAGAAGAATGCTATGGACTATTCTATTTGTAGGACTAGGAGCGCTATTGGCTTTTAAAGCAGTGAGTTTTGCCAAGGATAAATTGTCCGAGGATCATACTTTAACAACAGAAGTGCCTACAGAAACAACTGTTGTTGTGGGTGGTACGGAAAGTGCGGCAGAAACGAATGCTACAAATCAAACCGACCAAACTAATAATACTGACCAAACACAGCAAACGGAACCATCTGAAAAACTTGATGGACAATTTGTCGTTAAGCAAAAAGATGCTTGGCAGTATATTCTCGTTAATAAGTCTAATCCGATAGATAAAACATTCGCACCGCCAGAAACATTTCTTGTGAACGGCACCTATAAAGCAGATTTGAGAATCAAAGAAGCGACGCGCGCTATGTTTGACGCCGCCAAAGTGGACGGGGTAACCCTCACGGCCTGCTCTGCCTATAGAGCCTATGATTATCAACAAAAGCTGTTTGACCGCATGAAGGCAAAGTATAGCAATCTAAGCGATGAAGCAGCCGCGACAGAAGCTGCAAAATAGTAGCAAAGCCGGGCACAAGCGAGCACCAAACCGGTTTGGCTATAGATATTGTAACGCCAACGTATACCAGTCTCAATAAAGGCTTTGCTGACACAAAAGCAGGAAAGTGGCTAAAAGATAAT
>JBGSUZ010000204.1:0-11458 GCA_041753235.1 Acidaminobacteraceae bacterium | reverse complement strand
GAACCATCACAAGTTGTACTGCCATTGCCAACTTTCATTAAGCAAGTTCCTGCAACATAGGATTTCTTTTGATTTGAGTCTAGTGCAATCGCAATATTGCTGTTTGCTTTGCCAGCAATAATATATTGCCCAGCTAAGTTATTCTCTATAAACGTTTTTTTACTGGCTTCAGCTTCCCCTAAATCTACAGGGAACCCATCAAATTTTAAATGCTGTATCCGGTCACTCATTTGACCATCAATAGGTGTGCTGACAACAATGTCATCGACAGCTTTGTAGGGTGCTAAATAAGCTTCTTGGCCTGTAAAATCAACAATACCAGTACCCGTTGCATAAGGTTTGTCATCATCATCTCTAACAATCGCTCTGCCAGGAACAAAGATCATCGGTGAATTGATGCGGATATAGTTATTCTGTCCACCATTAAAGTTTTTAATACAGCTGCCATCATCAGATTTGTCTAACTCGTAATGGCCCTGTAATTCATTACCAAACGTTGAAATGTCCAGTCCTATCGCATCTAGACCAATGACATAACCATCCAGTTCAATTGTAGATGAGGCATTGCCTTCGTTGACTATGTCGTCAAGAAAGACCGTATTGCCATTAACTTTTGCCAGTGCATTTTTAGCACTTGGGTCAACGACAATGCCGCGACTGTAAATATTGCCGCCCAAACTATCGTTTAGAACGTATGGCATTTTAGTTTCTTTAACCTCTGAATGATTGCCTGCCTGATCAATTTCAATCTGGGTTTGAATCAAGCCACCTACGCTGGCTCTGAAGGTATTGGTGTTGTCATCTTTGTCATAACCAAACGCATTACGATTAGACAATTTCAACATAAAGGGTTGTAAGTCAAATATTTTAGTTTTATTTAGAACAGCGCCCTCATTAGCTCTAGGCTTAATCTCCAATTGATTTGCTCTTCCGGTACTCAAAGACTGCTTTAATTTAACATTGCCACGTGCATAAATATTGCCTTCAACGCTTAACTTAGCGCTATCCAATACGATAGAATCCTTGTCTCCATTGGCAATACCAGAAAACAAATCGCCTTCAACCACACAGTCGCTCGTTGGCATGAAGCTAATACTGCCTTTTGCTGTAATTGCATTGGCCCAGATAGGGTTGCCATAGACTGCACGTCTAGTATTTTGTTCTATGCTTTCTGTTTTAGGTTCTCTAATATTTACAACGGCTTCCAAGTGTTTCCCTGTATTCAAATCAATTTGAAAGTTCATGGTCATGTTACTCAAGCCATTTTTGAGGATTTGAATTTCCGCTTCATCTAAATTTTTTCGTTCTATTAAACTTTCCGTGCTGTTGTTGCCTAATCCCAGCGTTAATGGCGGCATCGTTAAAGCATTCAAATCTAAAGTATTTGTCAAAATGTTGTTCTCTCCGACAAATGCTATTAAAGCATTCCTTTTAGCATCTGTATTGATGCCGCCTTTAAGTGCTTCTAGATTCTTATAAGCAAAATAGTAATAAACTTGACCAAAGGTTTCTTGATAGTAAGTATCAAATAGTTTAGAACTCATATGGTTATTAACGCGATTGACCGTGTTTCCTACATTGTCAACCTGAGCTATATTAGAAGGGGTTTTAACCTTGTTTTCCCATTGTTTCTGATAATAACTATGGACACCAGACTGGAGAAGTTCTTTCATTTCCGGATCCTCAGCTTTTAGCGATGCAATTTTTACCGCATCCAAATCTGGCTTAGAAGGTGTTCCCGCTAATATTTCTGCTGCTTTAAGGTCATCACTATCTACTGTAAAATAACTGTTTCTGAAATAAGTTTGTGCTTGTTCTTCGGAAATTTTAAGTGCTTCATCAATTTCACTGACGTAGTATTGACCTATCAATTCTTGCAAGTCTGAAGAAAAGTTCATTTCTCTACTGGCGTTTGACAATCTAATATTGCCAACGCTCATAGTTAAAACCGCCATAGAAATGGCCACTAAAATCAAAATAATGACCAAGGCAATAATTAATGACGAACCTTTTTCACCGCCGCACTGTGCTTTAATTGTCTTGATTTTCGATTTTATAGCGTCCATCGTGCTCTCCTAACCTATACAAAATATGATCAGTATCTTTCTCTTTAATCACAATATTAACTGTCATTCCAAAGTCCTTATAGGACAACTTAGCCAAGTCAATAAAGTTCACACTGCCCTCTGCGACGGACGTCTCGATCAGTGCACCCTCTGCCTTCTTTTTGAGCAGTACGTCCACATGGTAACTGCTGAGGTTTGCAACTTCTAAATTGAACGCTTCTCCACCGCCGTACTTGTCATATTCCACAAGAATCGGCACCGCACCAAAAGATTCGTCTAACTGGTGTTTAAGTACGGTCTGTGATAAATATCTGTTTTGTCTCATGCTTTGAACCGCTTGACTGACGTTCGCCGTCTCCTCGGTGGGAATACTGATAACACTTTGCATAAAACTATTCAAATGTTCATTTTCGACTAATTGCAGCCAACTAAACAGCCTGAGCCAAGGAGAAACCCCTTCATTTAAGAAAGAGAGCTTCGAATCTGCAAGCGCCGACATTTCTGAAAAATTTTTATTTTTATACATATGAGTAAATAATTTAAACTGCCCTGCTTGCGTTCCAGTAGCATTACTCGCTTTTAATTTATTTTCCTCATCATCTGTAATCACTAACGTATATCGCATGTTGGTTTTACCCAAATCGTATTTAGTGGTTGTGTGGCTAGCCATTTGTGCTGCGTTTAACTTGACTGACTCTGTTTGCTTTAACTGTTTAAAAGAAACAATAGCCTCCATCTTCACTTCATCGGTTTCTTTGTCCGCACACAGCTGACCTTTTTGCGTGTAGTCTATCGTTAAAGTCCCATTCAATACTTGTGTATTAGCGTTAAGCTGCTCTGGAGCTTCTAGCTTCAATGCAGCATTCTTTTTATAGAACTCGAAACCAGCCGCAACTGGAAGAAAATCTGCATTGCCATTGTCCTTAAACCACTGCATATGCGCTATGAAATCATCTGGACGCGCCATAATATCATCACTAAGCGACTCTGCAATCATTTTGGCATGGTCTATCCGCTCCACCGCCGCAATATTTGTACTTGCAGCAAAGAAACTTTGAAACACATAAAGCGCGACCAGCGAAAGAATTGCAACTGAAATCAATACCTCTATTAAACTAATGCCCGCTTCGCCAGACAATCGCTTGAGCCCTGCTTTAATTTTATTCCTCACTTTTTAGCTCCTGTTGGTGTCAAATTATTAGTAAGTTCCTTATTGTTATTAAGTTCATTTTCAATACGCTGTTTTTCATCCTGCTGTCTTTTTTCAATTACATCGCTGGAAGAGGGAAATACAAGTGTCTTTCCATTAGCTTTTGTTATGCCTAAGTCAACTGCATAAGCTGCAAGTTTGCCTTTGTAGGCTAGGTATTCCATACTTATGAGGCCAGTAAGTTCCCCTGTATCCGATGAGGACTCCACACTACAGCTTTTTAAATAGAGAGAAGGCTCATTTGCCTCAAAAGCTTTTAAAAATTTATAAAGCCCATCTTCTGCCGCTGTAAATCTCATTTCAACATTACTGACAATCATAACCTCAGCATTTGGGTCTATTTGAGTTGGGTCTAAAGCTTGATTATTTGCATTTCCACCAATTTCGAACTTTTCAAATGGGTAGATTGAATAGCCAGAAAAACTGTAGCTTTCAATAATGGCATTGCTTGCTTTCGAATACGCACACATGCTTAGTAAAATACGTTCTCTATCAATTACTGGCGGAATTTTTTCGGATTCTAACAATAAACTCTTTTTAATAGCCTCTCTATCTGCTTTTAATTGAGGCAAATTTTGCATTTGTTCTTTCACATGATCATATTCTAACTGCGTATTTTCAAGTGTTATTTTCGTCTCCTTAAGCTGATTGAATTCCGGTAATAGCACCAGTTTGCCTACGACCCCGAAGTAAACCAACGAACCGAGTACGCTTAACAATATGATTTCATTTTTTTTGAACGTCCGCTTTGACTTTGTTTCAGACATAGTATGCGCTCCTTATAGTTCGACTGTAAAATCGTATTTAAAACATTCACCAGTATTATCGCCGTTCACTTCACGTTTAACAGAGTTTAAAAGTACATCTTTAAACACGTTTAATTGCTTTAGACTCCACGTATACTGAGCAACCTCTTCTTTTGTTGGTGACATGCCAGTTACCGCCACTTTTCGATCATCTGTAAATACATAAGTAGCCATGTAAACTTTATTTGGTATCCCTTTGCCAAGTTGCTCGAAGACTTCTGAATTTTTAACAGTCACCTTTTGGAGACGGCTAATAATATCCTTTGTCTTGTTAAATTGAACATTGTAGTCCTTTATGTCGTTTTCTACTTTATAGATAACTTCATTGGCTTTAATATAAGCTTCTTTTTCATCAATATTTCTTTGAATACTATTGTTTTGCTGCATTAAAATGAGTTTGCCCCCTACTGCAATCAGTACCAGTAAAATAATTACAAGAACAACCGTGCTTGTCTTTTTTCCACGGGCAGCTAAGTCCGCGGAATTTGCAGAGCCTTTGCTTAAAAAATTAATATCACTCATTTTAAGCCTCCCTTATTGCCGCGCCTATGGCGTTGGCATACAAGTGTACATCTGTAATGAAGCTGTTTTTTATATCGCCACCCAGAACCAATTGGGTAGGTTTATTGAAGTCTCGTTTCATTTGGGCACTAATTCCCGGCAAGTTGCTGCCACCACCTAAAAGCAATAATTTAGAAATATCCGATTGATACTCTTCCTGAAACTTACCAATGGTGTATTCAATTTCTCTTAAAATGCCACTGTAAGCACTTTTCATTTGTCCTTCCAGTTCCTTTCCTTCTTCATATACCGTTCTATATTTGTCATGCTTTAATCGATTAGCTTCTTCTAAATCGATTCCTAAATGCGCTGCCACAATTAGGTCAAGGTCATTGCCACCATTAACCACAGATCTGCTCATGCACAGTTGTTTATCTTTCACAATGCTGATATGGGACGTGTCTGTCCCTATGTCAATTAACATAACCGCATCTTCATTTCCCTGCTTAACAATCAAATGATTATAAAACTTAGAAATACAATTTGCATTCATATCAATATATTTCAAATTTAACTCTGCCCACTTGAACAGTTCCTTATAATCGTTAATCGTTTTATGCGGACAATAAGCCATTACACCTTTTATGCCCGATTTTGATTTTGCTTGTAAACGATAAGCTAAACTGTACTCTTCAATAGACAGACCCAGCTGATTGTAAAATTCTAACTGAACCGCTTTGTCCAGCATGTTATTTGCGATATTAGGTATTTCAAAACGTTTTGTGCCCATTTGCGACACATTGACACAAACTGATAAAGGTACTCTCTTAATTTTAAATTTTGAGAAGTAGTCAGCAAGCACATACATGATTTCTTCCATATTAATAAACTCACCGTCTAACAAACTCTTTTCTGGTGTTGGAATACAATCTACCCACTTCACTTCAACCGACTTTTTCTTTTCAACAGCCGCCAGCTTAATGTGCTTTGAGCCGATGTCTACACCAATTACTATCCCCATGTTCCCCTCCACTAATTTAACGCAGTATTTTCCTCGAATTTTTTAGCTTTGTAATGAAATGTTTCATTCACTGAATAAAGCTTGTCGTCTTCCTTATAAGTCAATACTACAGTAACCGTTCGTTTGTCCTTGTCCATGCTAAGTTTCATATTCTCTAATTCACATATGGGTTTGGCTACCACATTCGCATCTGTATTACTCACGCTACTCCCCGTACTAGCTACCCTTGTCTGCATGACTTCCTTTGTATCTTTATCAAAGTAAATACTGTAAACTTCTACGTTCGATTCATTTTCTTTCCTAAAAGACAGTTTGTCTCCTTTTGCAGGGTGTGCCTCATCTATATTGACCAATTCAAAACCATCTTTGTAGTCGTAGCGCTTTAAAGCGTTTTTGATTGAAATGCTTGCTAATCTAATGTCAGTTTGAACGCGCATGCGCTCTCTAGCGCTGGTACTGAAGTCATTACCTGCTTTTAGTAAATATAATGCCGCTATCATAAAAACAGCTACAATTGCCATATATATGACCAGTTCTATCAGTGTCATGCCGGAATTTCCTTTTAACTTCTCCATTATTGCTCCCTAGTTTTTAACGTCGTTGTCGTTTGGCCTGTTTCTTTATCGTAGACATAATCATATCGTTCTCTTTTTAAGGACAACATTTGTGCATCTTCTAAATCGGATAGGTCTTCTGCACATTCCCCGTACTCTGCCTCATACTGTTTAGAGGCTGTATTTACAACTGCCACATGGCTGTCAGATTCTAATTGCTTGCTGCCTTGAAGCACATCTGAAATACTTGGTGTAACCATAAGTGCCAAAATTCCAATAATAGCAATTACCATGATAATCTCAATTAATGTAAAGCCTTGGTCTGATTTTAACGGATTGAATTTCATACGGAGTCCCCCTCAACGTTTTTCTAACAATCTATATCACCTTGCTTTTTACTTACTTTAAATAAGACAAAGGCTGCCCATGAGGTGCAGCCTTTGTTTTTGTGCTTAAATTCAAATGTTATTTTATATGCCTATGGCTTTACAACTACAGGTACTACCTCTACTGTGCCGTCCTCATTGCTTTTACATGTGTATTTGTCGCCTTTGATTTGAATCACAGCAGAAACGAGTGCTGTTCTCTCCTTATTAGCTGTAATTGCAGTTGCTCTAATCGATGTAACCGATGTACCTAATGCTGCTGTTAATGGTTTTACAGCCGTATCCCCTGGTGCAGATTCTGCATCGGCTGTCGTCGTATCAAGTTTTAAAACATCTGCACTTGCAAGATTATGGCCTAATGCACGCTGTGCCATATACGCTTGATCAAGCACTTTAAACTGTTGACCTGCAACCGCTTTGTTCGCATCCTTTGTAAAGCCCATGATATTTGGCATGATTAACATTGCCAAAATACCTAAAATAGCAATAACAACGATTAACTCGATCAGTGTGAAACCTTCTTGATTCTTCATTTTGTTTTTAAGTTTTGCTTTGAAATTGTTTAACATAAATACGCCTCCTGTTTTATACGGTTAATTGTTTTAGCCTAGTCTTGTAGCTTATTAAGTCTACACGCCTACGCTTTTCATAATGCTCATCATTGGCATCATGACTGCTGCGACAATGGTTCCTACCAGTACTGCTAACGTGACAATCAGCAATGGTTCTATCATGCTGGTCATCGTCCCAATGGCATTTTCCACATCTTCGTCGAAAAATGCTGCGCTCTTATCGAGCATGGCATCTAACTCGCCTGTGTTTTCGCCAACATTCACCATTTGAATTAACAGTGGTGGAAAAATCATCATTTTTTTGAGCGATGTTGAAATCGGTTTGCCCTCACGAATATCATTGGCACATAAGGCAAACTGTTCTTCAACAAATTTGTTGCCAATAAGCTTTTCTAGAATCTCAACTGCTTTGATAATGGGGATACCGCTGCCAAGCAATAAACCCAAACTTCTTGAAAATCTTGCTGTGATTACTTTGTTTGTCATGGACTTAATAATGGGTACTTTTGTTTTTAGTTTGTCCCAGTGATATCGTCCCACAGCAGATTTTAAAAATATCGTCCACACCACACCTGCTAAACCTAACCCAGCCAAAACATACACTAGGTAGCTGGTCAGAAACCGACTGACTGACATGACTAGCTTAGTAATGAGTGGTAGCTCGCCACCCATTTGACTCAGCATGTCCACGAAATTGGGCAAGACCGCAACCATTAAAAATGTAACAACCCCTAAGGTAACCACTAATACCATAATCGGGTATGTCATTGCACCTTTGACCTTTTTTCGCAGTTTCATATCTTTCTCGTAGAACTCTGCCATCCGGTTGAGTATGGACTCAAGTGTGCCACTGGCTTCTCCGACTTGTAGCATGTTGACGAAGAACTCAGGGAACATTTGCGTTTGAATCATGGACGTTGACAACATCTCCCCTTTCAAAATACTTTCTTGTACTGCTGACAATGCTTTTTTCATATTTTTATTATTCGTCTGCTCTTTAAGAACGCTAACGCATTCAACAATGGTCATACCACTGTTGAGCATGACGGCAAATTGCCTAGAAAACACTACAAATTCTTTCAGTTTAATTTTATTGCCAAACTCAATACGCGTCCCTTGACTCTCTGCTTCGGCAGCATACTTTGTTAAGAAATATCCTTTTTCCAAAAGGAGCTGTTCCAGCTGCTTTGGACTCGATGCTTCCATTGAATTTTTTAACACTTGGCCTTGCAGATTTTTTGCGACGTATTGGTATTGAGGCATATTGACTATCCTTTCCTTCCTATAAGATTGAGCAAGAAGCTCTCATCTTGTGCGCGTTCTAAAGCCACTTCTTTAGTTACTAGTCCTTGCTTAACCAATTCAGCAAGGCTCATGTCCATAGAGATCATCCCCATCGACTGAGAGGTTTGAATAATGCTGTCTATTTGATGAGGTTTACCCTCTCGAATAAGGTTTTTAACTGCAGAAGTAGTTACCATGATTTCACAAGCAACTGCAACGCCTCCGCCAATCTTAGGCATCATTTCCTGAGAAACAACCCCTTTGAGCACTGTTGCCAATTGGCTCCTAACTTGATTTTGCTTTTCTGCTGGAAAGGCGTCTATAATACGGTCTATCGTCTTTGCCGCGCCAACTGTATGAAGCGTTGAAAAAACTAAATGTCCCGTCTCTGCTGCGGATAGTGCGATCGATATAGTCTCTTCGTCTCGCATCTCCCCCACCAAAATAATGTCCGGGTCTTCTCTAAGACAAGCTCTCAACGCACTGGAGAAACTCCCTGTGTCTGAACCAACCTGTCTCTGATTGACCTTGCATACTTTATGGTTGTGCACATACTCTATAGGGTCTTCAACCGTAATAATGTGCTTTTGGTACTTTTGATTAATCATGTCCACTAGACTCGCTAAAGTTGTTGACTTACCGCTACCTGTTGCCCCGGTTACCAGAACCAGTCCCTTATGACAAGATGCAAATTGCTTTATGACTGTTGGTAAATTTAAGGTTTCAAAATCAGGAATTTTATCTGAAATTAATCTAAGTGCCATGGAAATATTGTTTTGTTGTTTAAAAGCATTGATTCTCAGCGCCGTCTTCCCTGGAATATAAGTGGATAAGTCCACCTCTCCAAGTTCATTGAGTTCTCTCATCTGCTTATCATTTAACATACCTGCTGCTAAATTATGAATGACGTTCGGTGTCAGTATTTCTGTGTCAGGTATGTCCTGTAGCATTTTGCTAAACCTTACCGCCGGCTTAGAGCCTGCAATCAGGTGAATATCTGAACCTTTCACTTCAAGGGCATAGTCTATAATGCGGCCCATCGTTATGCCTTCACTCTTCAGGCTAGTGTCTGTATGGTCTAAGTCAGCGTGGTTAAATGACATCCCCTGAGGGGCTGATAGGTCTTTATGCGATGGTGCTTGATAAGAAACCTCTGTATTGAGTTTTTCATCGAGCATTGCTCGCCAATCTTTATTACTCATGGACAATTTTCACCATTTCCCTTACTGTTGTCAGGCCTTCAAGTACAAGCTCGCGGGCATTGTCTATCATGGATACAAAGCCTTCTTTCATGGCTACTTCCCTCAGCTCGTCCACTGTACAGCCTTTTTCAATTGCATTTTTCAGGCCTTGTTCTATATACAGCACTTCGTGAACTGGAATTCTACCCGAGTAGCCTGTCTGATTACACTGTGGACAACCCTTTGCTTGATAAAGCTTTCTTGGGGTTGTTAGACCTAATATTTCCATATCCTGCACATCCACAACTGCTTCTTCCTTACAGCTTGGACAAACCCTTCGGATGAGTCGCTGTGCAATAATGCCCTTTAGTGCATCACTTACCAGATAGGACTCTATACCCATATCCATCAGCCTAGAGATGGTGCTTATGGCATCGTTGGTATGGATGGTAGATAGAACGAAGTGACCTGTTATAGAAGCACGAATGGCTATAGAAGCTGTTTCCTGATCTCGAATCTCACCGAGCATGATAATGTCGGGGTCCTGCCTGAGCATGCTCCGTAGTCCGGCAGCAAAGCTCAGCCCTGCTTTTGTATTGACCTGAACCTGATTAATGCCTTCAAGCATGTACTCCACTGGGTCTTCTATGGTGATGATATTTTTACCAGGCTCATTGATTTCACTGAGGAAGGAGTAAAGCGTCGTCGTCTTACCACTTCCCGTTGGGCCTGTTACGAGCATGATGCCATTAGGCATTTTTAGAATTTTATCTAGCACCTTATTTTCGTGCGTTGTAAACCCGAGTTGCTCTCTGAGCATAACCGAACCGGTTCTGTCGAGGAGTCGTAAAACAATCTTTTCCCCAAACACGGTCGGTAATGAATTCACCCGGTAGTCGTAAGGCAGGTTGTTTACTTTCATTTCGATTCTGCCATCCTGCGGAATTCGCTTTTCTGCAATGTCCATGCCTGCAATAATTTTGAGTCTTGTCGAAAGTGGCGTATAAGCACTTTTGGGAATCTGAATCTTTTCAACCAAAACGCCGTCTACACGGTATCTAACCAATCCTTTTTTCTCAAAAGGTTCAATATGAATATCACTCGCCCTTAGTTCAATTGCCATGGTCAAAATACTGGTTGCCAACTTAACAATAGGGGCATTTTCCACTTGCTCATTACTTAAGGCATCTAAATTGCTTTCATCTATAAGAAGTTCAACACCGCCAAACTCTTCTTTGATCATTTCAAGCGTTTTTTCTTCTGAGTTTTTTTGAATGTATTTTGAAATAAAATACTCAAGTTGTGCTTTTGTACAAACGTAACACTTGATGCGCTTTTTCGTGATTCTGCGAAGTTCATCTAACGCTGTAAAATCACTAGGATCTTGCATGGCTAGGTGAAGCAGATTCCCCTCTACCTTAAAAGGAAATGCGCAAAATTTATCGGCTGCATCCCTAGTGAGATGGGTTAGTGCCATGTTATTCACTATTATTTGATTAAGGTCAATCACTTCATAGTTAAAAAGTATCGCGAGGGTCTCGCAGAGGTCACTTTCAGCAATCCATTTGGCGTCTTTGATATAGTCGAGTAAGTGTATTTGCTTTTTGGGAATTTCAAGCATCGCCAAGCTTAACTGTTCCTCTGTCAACTTTCCTGCCTGTACCAGCTTCCTGCCTAAATAGTTAAAGTGCCGGATATCCATATTAGCCATGGTTTTCTCTCATAGGAATGACCGTTTTGTCTTTATCTGCTTCGAGCAACATCATTAAGTCTAAGCCTTCTTTATAGCTGTCTAATTTTTCAATAATACCTTCCCTGACTTCTTTAATCTCTTTACGAATGCTCATGAGTTTTTCACGTTCATGCCCTACAACAGC
>JBGSUZ010000203.1:0-2111 GCA_041753235.1 Acidaminobacteraceae bacterium | reverse complement strand
ATTGACAGTAGTAATGGGAATGGCAGCAGCAATACCAAGCACTTCTATGGCAGTTAGTGAAACGAGCGGTTTTAAGGACACAGAAAAACATTGGAGCAAATCTTATGTAGCGCGTCTTTATAACGAAGGCTATGTGAAGGGCAGTAATGGCTACTTCAAGCCTGACAGCACTTTGAAAACGGAAGATTTTTTAATAATAGTACTTAAGGTTGTAAAGCCTGAATTTAAAGATTTGACAGCTTCGGAAGGACAGAAGTATTACACGCCTTATCTTGAAAAAGCTGCTGATATTGGCTTAATTAAAGAAGCGTCACTTGACGATGTGCCTCAGTACGAAGGTCGTGACATGCCGAGAGAACTGGCGGTACAAGTAGTGGACAGGGCGCTGGCGCTTATGGGCGAAGAGGTGACTGCTGACCACGGGCTGGAATACAAGTTCAAAGACTATAAAATTGTAAACGATGTAAACAAAGACGCTGTTTTAAAGGCATACCAACTAGGCATCATTAAAGGCAGCAATGGCAACTTTGAACCAAAGAACCCACTAACAAGGGCAGAAGCAGCAGTGCTCATTACAAAGCTGATGGACAAGTCGATGCGAGATAAAATGACCTTCAGCAAGAACACCAAAGATTATGGCGAAGTCATTAACTACTTCTTGAATGGCTTCTTATCACAAATAGAGCAGAGAACTGTGGTTATTGAAAAGAAGGCTAACGGGGTCATTAACACCGGTGACGTTAATTATACTGAAAAGCCTATTAAGATGGGTGGTATGTTGACGAATTGGTGGACAGATCAGGAGTTTGAGGATGATACGACAGGACGAGGGACAGAATACTTTGAACCATATTCAAAACAAGTGGCAATGCCTTCATATATTCAGAATCAAACTATATATAAAACCGTAAAGGATGTTGGCGGTAGCTTTATGCCTTACAATGGACAACTATTTTTCATCAACATTGCTGAAAAGCACGATGGCAAGACGTCACGCTACGACCTGATGGAGAAGAACATTAAGAATTTTAACCGCATTGCTTATGACTTGACAAAGTACGGTACTCAATATGCTAAGGCTAATGACTTATACCTTCAGGAGTTTATTTCAGTCTTTGGAAAAGGATATTTTGCATTTAACGTAAACCCTGCGAGTAACAGAGAAAGAGATTGTCCATTTAATCCAGTAGCTGATTTTAGTGCTGAATCTGGAGAAATTGCTAAGCAATATGAAGATATCTTTAATCAGTGGTTTATTCGCGTTTACGGCGCTGAAGATGGTTCAGCAATTTTCAAGATGTATCTGGATTACTCAAAGGGCAAGGACAGAGGGAGTAAAAGTAAGTCAATAGTGAAGACTTACAAGGGATATCAGTTATATTTTGCAGATGGTGAAGGGGTATCACCTGTAATGCATTCAACTTTGAAATAAAAAGGAGAATTGAACGTGAAGCGAATGTTATCATTTTTACAGCTGATTTGTGTGTTAGTGACCATGTTCCCGCCAATTGGCAGTTATGCGGCACAAGTTGAGTCCTATACGGATTATCCAAATTACCAAGCACTTAATCCAAATCAAAAACAACTGTTGCAACAGCAGTTTATTTTGAAGGGGACGATAAGAAATTATAAAAAAGACATGTTTATAGCTTTATGGCCTCTAACGGAACATAACGTTGTAGTTTACAATTACCCCAGTGTTTGTACTACATCTAAGGGTGTTGGCACATCTCCTTATGTTTATACGAGTGGCCCTAAAAAAGGTGAAGTAGAATACAAATATCTAGGGTATGATTTTTACGGCAAGCTCGTCACCAACGACTACTACACCAACGGGAAAATTGTAGGTGAAAGAGATCCAAAGCAGATTTCGAACTTTACGTATGACTCAATTAATACAGCATTAGATTCATGGAAAAAGGTAGTGAGTGAAGACACCAAACAGCACATGCTAAATGCACCGTTCGTTTCTCAAGATGAACATAATACCGAAAATCCATATAAACTAAGCAGAGCCCTACCACCCTGTAGCAGATCAGCAACTAGTTTACTTATCTTTCACATTTTTAAGAATTTCTCTTGATGATGTAGAATACCACTGTTCTATGTGT
>JBGSUZ010000202.1:0-16798 GCA_041753235.1 Acidaminobacteraceae bacterium | reverse complement strand
TTGCTTCGAACTTGGTAGGTCTTGCAAAAGAAATTAGAAAAGCCCGCGAACTTGCGCCTAAAGGCATCCTTGGCGTTAATATTCTTACTGCTACTTCACAGTACGCAGACCTCGTTAAAACCGCAGTTTCAGAAAAAATTGATTTAATCATTTCTGGTGCAGGGCTTCCTAAAAACCTGCCTGAGTTGGTTGCAGATTCTAGCACGAAAATTGCGCCTATCGTCTCTTCAAGAAAAACGGTTGATACGCTGCTTAAACTCTGGGACAAACGCTACAACCGCACAGCAGACGCTATTGTGGTAGAGGGCCCTCTCGCTGGCGGACACCTAGGATTTTCTAAAGAAACACTAACAGACAACCCGCCACTGCTCATCGACCTGCTTAAAGAAGTCCTTGACGCGGTCAAACCATTCGAAGAAAAATATGGCATAGAGATTCCTGTCATTGCCGCTGGCGGCATTTACACACCTGAAGATGCAGCCGTCTATTATGAAGCTGGTGCTAAAGGCGTTCAAATGGCAACTCGCTTCATTGGCACCCACGAATGTGACGCCGCTCAGGAATACAAAGAAGCTTTTATTAAAGCGCAGCAATCCGATGTAACCCTTGTGGTCAGCCCAGTTGGCTTACCCGGCAGAGCGATACACAGTCCGCTTACCAGACAACTTGAAAAAGGCCGCGTACCTGTAAAGCGCTGTATTAATTGTCTAGGTCACTGCAACCCTGCAACGACACCTTATTGTATTACTTATGCCCTTGTTAACGCAGTAAACGGAAATATTGATGAAGGTTTGATTTTTAGTGGTTCGAATGGGTATAAAATTGAGGGAATCACCTCCGTTGCAGATATATTCAACGAATTCGACGCTTATTTTAAATAAAGTTGTTTAAGTCTGTGGATAGGTGATATATAATAACTTTGTAACCATTACAGACAAGAAGGTGACTTATTTATGAAAGGTACTGTCGTATCAATATGGCTCAGCACCATTGAAAAGGTCTACGGCGCTGATGTAAAACGTAAAGCTATGTCTTCGGTGAATTGGCCACTTGACAAAATGATCAGTCCGCTCGACGACATTGTTGACAAAGAAATTTTCTCGTTAGTAGAGGAAGTTGGTCGTATTACTGGCAAATCTTACAACGAAGTTTGGCGCATTATTGGTCAGAATAACGTTGAAAGCTTCTACAAGTGGTTCCCATCTTATTTTGAACGCTCTACACTTAAAGGGTTCCTTATGATGATGGACACAGTCCACTCCCAGTTAACCAAAATGATAAAAGATGCGACACCACCTCGACTCATTCCAAATGAAATTGATGAGAACACATTTACCATTACTTACATTTCAAAAAGAGGCTTAACCGATTATTTGCAGGGTCTCATGGAAGGTGCTTCGAAGCACTTCAATGAAAAAATGGAAATGGAAGTTCTGGAGCACACGAAGAATTCGGATGGTAGTACGCAAATGACAATGAAGTTAAGAACTGAAAAGGGAACGAATTCAAAGAAGACTTTTAGTCTTTCTAGGCTACTTTCTGTAGGATTCATTCGCAGCATTCCATTAAAGATTGCATTATTACCTACTATTTTTATTACAGTAGCAGCCTTAATTTTAGGCATTGGTATGGTTCAAGGTATTGTATTGGCTGTCATTACTTTTATTGTGACTTTCTTTATTGCCTACGTGACCACTGCCCCAGTTTCATTAGCGATTGAAAATATTGCAGAACTTGGACGTCTTAATTTTGAGAATGACTTGCTCGTCAAAACTGGCGACAATCAAGAACTGATTTTCGATGAACTCAATAAAACCAAAGCAACTTTTAGAACTGACTTCCTAATGTTCAAAGGTGGTATTGATGACATTCACAACTTCAATCAGAAGTTCCTAGATGTGTCTCATAACATGAACAGCGTTGCCACTATCATTTCTGGCAATGTTAAAGAAGTCGCTGAAGGTGCAACACACCAAGCAATTGAGACTGAAAAATCGGTTACTATCCTCAGCGCGAACATGGAAATACTCCAAATGATTACTTCGGAAGAAGTCAAGCGTAAGGATCAACTTGAAGAAGCTGTTTCTGATATTGAAAATGCATTCTTCGATCTTGAAAAAGTCACCAACAAACTCAATGACGTTAAAAATGACTTTGCTCATGTTAACCAGCAAGGTATTGACATGTCAAACAAAGTGAATGACATTATCCAAATCGTTAGCACAGTCGAAGGCATTGCAGAACAGACAAACCTGCTTGCACTCAATGCTTCTATTGAAGCCGCAAGAGCTGGCGAAATGGGTCGTGGCTTCTCAGTTGTTGCAGAAGAAATTCGTAAACTTGCTGAAGACTCAAAAAATGCAGTTAACACAATCAACCTCAGCCTTAAGCAGTTTATCAATGAAGTGAATGGTATGACGAACATGATTACCTCTCAATACAAAGAGCTTGAGGATGGCAGTACTAAACTGGAAGTTGTTGCACAAAGCAATAAGATGGCTACAGATAAAATCTCTAACGTCGCTGATGGCATTGTTGAACTTTCAGAAAAACTTGCATCCGAAACAAACAAGATTGCTTCTGTTTTCGAAAACATGCATACGCTAGCAGCTATTGCAGAAGAAAACTCAGCGGCATCTCAAGAAATGAGTGACAACGTCAACGAATTTACTGACCAAATTGCTTCTTTCACTGAGTATATCCACGAAATGGAGAAACTCTCTATTAACCTTAGAACAGAGCTTAAGAAGTACAAAATATAATAAAAAAATTCCAATCCTAATTTACGGGGTTGGAATTTTTTTATTCATGTTTTTCTCAAGATTTCACGTGAGCTTATTTCCGATCCACCAATATAACCGCCTGATACGTTTTATCCATTTGATCAACCGCCTCTTCAATCATCTGAATTACTTCATCCTCAGATATTCCAAAACTATAAGGTAAGACAATGTCAAAAATCAACTTATTGACACGAATACCAAATACGACTCTGAAATCATGCATGTCTATTTCCGGCGCAATGTCGTAAATAATCTGTTCAACCTGTTGCTTAAGCGCATCCGTCTTTTTATCATTGGTAAGAACGGGATCTAGGTGAATGACTAGGTCTATCCCCCACTCCTTCATAAAATCTCTTTCTATCTGATCAATAATGTCATGACTGACCATAATATCTTGTTCTGCAGGCACTTCGCAGTGTACTGACGCATAGCACTTTGAAACCCCGTAATTATGGACTCTAAGGTCATGAAAGCCAATAATGGATTCATAAGACAAGATTTTATCGGCTGCCATGGCCTCTAGTTCTTCGTTCGGAGCCATACCCAGCAGTGGATTAATGGTTTCCTTGACTAAATTTGCCCCACTATACAATATGAATACTGCAACCGCCATGCCCATAAACCCATCTAAGTTATAGCCCGTCAGCAGTGTAATGAGCGTTCCTAGAAGAATCACGGATGTTGCTAAAATATCGTTTCTACTGTCCGTTGAAACTGCTAAAATGGTGAGTGAATTTATCGTATGTCCTATTTTTCTATAAAATAGGCACTGCCAAATTTTAATCAGCACTGAAATTACCAGTATAAATACAGTCAGGGCATTAAATATAGCTTCTTTCGGATGCAGCACTTCTTCCATGGCACTTTTAAAAAGCTGAAACCCTAAAAAAACTATGAAAAAGGATACTAGTAATCCGGCTACATACTCCATGCGTGCATGTCCATATGGATGCTCTGAGTCTGCTGGCTTGCCCGACATTTTAAAACCAATCAATGTGACTAATGACGAAATTGAATCTGACAAGTTATTAATTGCATCCGCCACGATTGCAATACTATTGAAAAGTAACCCCGTGGCTAATTTAATAATAAATAGAAGCACATTGGTACCAATGCCTACAAGACTGGCAAACTGTCCATAAGACTCCCGGACTTTGCTTTCAGATGTATTTTCATAGTTTTTGACGAACAAACGAATCAATAGCTTGGTCATACTTTAAGTCCTCCCTATAAGAAATGTCAATGTATCTTTTGAATACCCTTTTCTATCCTAAAATATGCTACAATACAAATTAAGAGAATTTTTTAGAGGTGTATTATGTATACAATTACCTATAACTTAAAACAAGATACCGAATCTGCTGAAACCTTTTACCGAACGCTTTCAGTCTATAGCAACGATGTTTACTCAGAACTGGACGAATTGCTTTATGACCAGCTTCTCGCTTATTTTAGGTACTACCACCACGAGGGTGGAAAAATCTATACCCATGAAGAAGGCTACCTTGAATTATTGACCCTCGGTGTACTTTGGTGCGTCTATAGTGGCGATGCCCTTGCTACTCAGCCAAGTACCACAAACTTCCTCCAAATGCTAGCAGACGTTAGAGAAAACAATACGCAGCTCAAACCGATTGTGGATGCTTTTAGAGGCATCTGCTTAACCGCTATGATGTCGCCTGACCTGTATGACCATATGGGTGTGGCTGCACCGACACGGGAAAACCTCACACAGTTACTAGACTGGCTAGAGGCTACGGGTGAATTTAAGCAAGAAGTGCTTCGTTTAAGGCACTGGGAAAATTATATGACCACTTTCACACCTGAAAAGGCTGAACACTTGCTGGAAACCATTATTTCTCTAGGCCTCTGGTTTGAAAAAGACAGTATTGAGGGCCTCGGCGAATACACAGTTCAGGTAGACCGTTACCTAAACGAACTGCGTCCTAAGCGTTACTGGAAAGAAGATGTCATTTTCTGTGGGCGCCGAAGAGTTGAATACCACTTAAACATGGTTGGTGCTGAGTGGCTAAACACCGCATACCGCAAGGACTTTCTTGAAAAATCTCAGCGCGTAGTGCTCCTCCCGACCTGCATGAGTCTCTTACCCAAAGACGACTGTAAAGCCCACGTTGTTGGTGACTGGTTAAAGTGTGCTCACTGTAGCGCTGACTGTCAAGTTAGCCAATTGACCGACTTAGAATCTAAGCATAACTTCCAACTGTTCATGGTGCCACATAGCTCATCGATTAAGTCTTTGCCTGAAGGTATTGAAGTCAGTGAATTAGGCATTATTGGTGTCGCTTGTGTCCTAAATTTAATTTCAGGTGGGTTTATGTTAGCCGCACTGAATATACCGGCCCAATGTGTTCTACTTGACTACAGCGGTTGTAAGCAACATTGGCACCCAGAAGGTATGCCGACTTCACTCAACGCCCATCGTCTTGTACAACTATTAACAGCGCAAAATAATAATAAACAATTAGCAGATGCATAATTTATAAGCATTTCATACCCTTTTCAACTACATCTTGTTCCAAATGACTTGTTATTAAATATTTAATTGCTTATGGTTATTAATGCAGGCGGTCCGTCTATACCACTGCACAATACCTGAAGTACAAAAAGCTTCCGTCTGATTTCGCCATCAGCTGAAGCTTTTTGCTTATGCTGAAGCTTTTTGCTTATGCCGATTAAAAATTTATTCTTCTAATAGTACAAAAATCAGTCTCACAGGCAGGTGTCTTTATGATTCAGAAACGCGGTAAAACCCAGACTATTCTGGCAGATATAAAATTAAAAATCAAAACAGGTACTTGGCACGTCAATTTTCTTATGCCTACCCAGCGCGCTCTGGCTGAACACTATAGCGTAAATAGAAGTACAATTGTAGAAGTCATTGACCAACTTCAAGCAGATGGACTCGTTGAAACAAGGGGCCGCCAAGGTACGTTTGTCGTCAATCAAACTTGGTCACTCCTTGCCAGTGAGCAGCCCAAACACTGGGGCCAATTTGTGGACACGGGCTTTCATCAGGCCAATCAGCCTATTATTCAAAGTATTAATCAACTGGAGTTTGACGAACGGTACATACGCTTAGGCACGGGTGAACTTTCGCCAAGTCTGTACCCAAAAGACGCCATGAACCGCATTTTAACCGATGTAGGCCTTAACACCGACAATCTGGGCTACGAGTGCCCTAAGGGCTCTCTTGCCTTAAGACAGGCCATTAGCCAACAGGTCGCTAAATATGGTATAGAAGCTTCCGCAGAAAGCATTCTCATCGTCTCAGGCTCCTTACAAGCGATGCAGTTGATCAGCATTGGGCTCATGTCCTCAGACGCCCTGCTTTTAACAGAGAGTCCCTCTTATGTAAAGTCGCTGAACACCTTTCAGTCGGTGGGTATTGAACTTCAAGGCGTTGCCATGGACGATTCTGGAATTGACCTAAAAGCACTGCTAAATCAACTGCCAACGGGTAAATCGAAAATGCCCTATTTGTACACCATTCCAACATTTCACAACCCGACTGGTGTCTTAATGCCTGAAAACCGTCGTCAGGAACTCATGACGTTTTGCAACCACTACAAACTGCCACTCATTGAAGATGATGCCTACCGTGAGCTTTGGCTGGATTCACCAGCGCCACCGCCACTCAAGGCGATGGACACTCAAGGCAACGTGCTGTACTTAGGGACTGTTTCAAAATCCTTGGCGGCTGGTCTTCGTATTGGCTGGGTTATTGGCCCAGAACCCGTTATAGACCGCCTAGGGGATATAAAAATGCAACTGGACTATGGTGCCAGCTCCATTTCGCAAAATATTGTTACGGAGTGGCTTAACAGTGGAGCTTACGACAGTTACCTAGTAACCCTTAGGGAAGCACTACGTGTGCGCAGAGCACTTACCCTAACACTTCTTGAAACCCACTTTAAGGACCTTGCAACTTGGAATAGTCCTACTGGTGGTTTCTATATTTGGCTACGCCTCAATAAGTCAGTCTCCGCTGCACAGCTCTTCAAAAAAGCCGTTGCAGAGTTCATACTCCTAAACCCAGGGGATATTTACGACTACGAAAAAAATCAATATTTAAGAATTTCCTATGCCTATGCCTCACATGAGCAACTGACAATAGGACTACGAACACTTTCTGAAATTCTGCATAGTTTTTAACCAACCTTTTGGTTGGTTTTTTTTATTGGTTTTGGTTCTGTTATTCTATTTGTAAATCCTATAGTATAAGATATATCAAATACAGAAGGATGGTATTAAATATGTACAGTTTTCTTATGCAAGGTTTTTTGGTTGGTCTAGCATATGTCGCCCCTATCGGCATGCAGAACGCCTACGTCATAAATGCTTCTGCAAAGTGCACCCAGTCAAAAGCACTGCAAATTGCCCTTATTACCATATTGTTTGACATTGGGCTTGCCTTCGCCTGCTTCTTTGGCGTCGGTTTACTCCTAGACCATTTCAGCTTCCTCAAACAAGCTTTTATGTTCCTAGGCAGTATTGCAGTCCTCTACATCGGATATTCGCTGATACGTTCCACTAGCGACGGTGTAGCGGAAACAGAGGTCAACCCGTCGCTGATGGCCACCGCTATTACTGTTTTCACAGTCACATGGTTAAACCCTCAAGCAATCATTGATGGCACCATGCTGCTCAGCGGTTTTAGAGCCACACTGCTACACGCAGAACCTTATTGGTTCATAGGCGGTGTCGCTCTAGCCTCAGCGACTTGGTTCCTCAGCCTCTCAACACTTGTCAGTCGGATGCGCCACCTTATGACGCCGAAGTTATTGACGAATGTGAATCGGGTCTGTGGTGTGGTCATTATTTTCTTTGGTCTTAAGATTGGTATGCAGTTGTTTATGTAATGCTTATTAATTTTTTTCAAGTAGATAATTCATTGTCACCCAGTGCAATAGCAAGTGCATTCTATGCATTTCATTCCCTTATTTACTACATTTCATTCCAATCACATTGTTTTATACTGAATTATCTGATATTTTAAATATGAGAAATTTACTTCTCGAATGTAATATGTCTGGCCAGACTACTGTTTACTTCACATAACTATTTGATAATTTAAGGAGTGAAAACTATGTTTAATGAAATGAAAAATGATGATTTGATGATTGTTAACGGTGGACATTATCCGCCATCTGAAAGAGACGCTGTTTCAACACCTGAAACAGAAAAAGAAGGTAGACGCCTCTACAATACTATTATATGGGCTGCAGCTGGTAGCTTTGGTGGTGCACCAGCTGCAATTGCTGCTGGTGCAGCGGCTTATTTGACTTATGGCATCTAATAAGTTCTACTCATTAGCAAAATTACTGCCTTTCTTACTTGCTGTCTGTATAGCTAACTATATTACACATGATTTTAGGCTTGAGCTAACATTTAATTACTGGATAGGTCCTTTAATTGCTTTAGGACTATATGCTATATTAGCTCCGCTCTTTCAGTTTATTATGAAGACAAAAGAATAATTTTATAATCAAAAAACCACAAAAGCCCTGTCAAGAATTCTTCATTCTTGCAGGGCTTTCATTGTTCGTCGTCAGGCATAGGAATTAGCACTCCATATTTTGTAGGTTGTAGATCTCCATGTATTCGTCGTCAATTTCAACATTGCATTGGTCACAAACGCCAAAACGATTCAGGTTCTTTTCGTCGCCACA
Source organism: Acidaminobacteraceae bacterium (assembly GCA_041753235.1). GTDB lineage: Bacteria > Bacillota > Clostridia > Peptostreptococcales > Acidaminobacteraceae > JBGSUZ01. The sequence continues at coordinate 8,325 of JBGSUZ010000202.1, read as the reverse complement.
TCTTGAGCAACTGCCTTCAGTTTGATTCATTGCGAAAATATTTTTTTCCATTTCATAGCCTCCATTTTTTTAGTATTATTGTATACCATTATTCACTATATGCAAATTATACAATGCCAACTTGCAATTATCAAGAGAAATTACACAACTTTTTCAAAAAAAAATATAACTGACAGCCATCTTGCAATAAGCGGCTTGCAGCTATATTAAAAGTGCATACAAAGCGTCATTTTACTGTCAATGCGACCAGTGCTTGGCTTCCCAAATTGAAAGGTGTTTCATTAAAATCTCCATAGAAGCCCATTTCACTATAGCCTGCTTTGATAAATCCTTGCTTGAAGTCCTCTTTTAAAATGGGAAGTAGTTTGGTTTCTGCTGTCCACATTTTGCGGTCTGCACCTTCTTCAAGCGTCAGTGTCCCTTCAAAACGAATATGCCCCGGTTCATGATGATACCTTCTAAAAAAGCTCAATACAGGGTATTCTCTGTTGATTTGTGGCAGTGACTGTACCTGATCCTTAAGAATCCGATCATAATTAACAGACTGAATAACTAAGTGTCCGCCGGGCTTAAGACGCTCATGCACATCTTTTAAAAATGTCTCTAAAGCAGCCACTGAAGCTAAATGTACCACCGTATTGCCTATGCAGTAAATTAGATCATAAGTCTCTGTCAATTTTCCTACCTGCTGAATGTCTCCCACTTGCGGTTTTACCGGCAAAGGCTTGTGCTTTAACTTATTTTCTAGTATGTGAATCATTGCCTCGTCTAAGTCGATAGCAGTCACTTCATGTCCCTGTTCTGCCAATGCCAAGGCATAGCCACCTGTGGCACAGCCTAAGTCTAAAACCTTGCTTGCGGGGCTTAGTAACTTAAGCAAAAATTGAATTTGGCTTTGAGACGGCGGAAACAAATCGTCGTAGTATTTTCCAATCATCTGATAAAACTCCATAACCATCACCTCGCCTCATTTCTACCCATTTGTAGAGAACCGTTATCAATTATTTCTTGAATGATTAGTATTTTTTTTACAAGATTCTATCTGAAAAATACAAATCCCAGCGCACCACATAAAATCATCATCCAGTGAGACTTGCCTTTTATTTTCCAAAGCCACAGACAGGCAACAGCTGCAATAACAACACTGCCCAAACTCTGTTTGACATAACGAGCAGTTCCTATCCCTGCACTGACTATCAGCGCCAATACCAAGGGATTCAATGTTTTGAATATAGACTGGAGCAATGGCGCATTTCTATGCTTTTCTAATTTGGATGAAAGAATACTCGTCGCAAAAACAGAAAAGCTCACAACGCCTAGAGTTGCCGCAACTGAGCCCAAAATACCTGCAGTTTTAAACCCTACGTAGGTCGCTGAATTAATAGCAATCGGTCCTGGTGTGACCTGAGAAATAGAAACGATATTTAAAAATTCTTGCTGACTGAGCCAACTTTGAACGTTGACGACTTCTGTCATAATAACTGGCAACATGGCATATCCCCCACCAAAAGCGATGGCACCTATTTTAAGAAAGCTGAAAAACACCAAAATTAAGTTATTGACCAAAACCTGTCACCCCCTTGAAAACGCCCAAAAGTACGCCGCCAAGCACCACCCAGATTGGACTGACACCTAAAACAACTAAAAGAACCAAGCCTATTGCTAATAGCGCCATGTCACTCCACCTTCTTGGTAGTCTGCTACCCAACTTATAGGCCGAAAAAATAATCATGACGGCTATTGCTGGGAGCATGCCGTCCATAACGGGCTGCAAGTAGTCCATGATTGGCAGGTGGGTAATCAGTGCCGCTATAGTCAATATAATCAAAAAAGATGGCATGACAGTCCCTAGGCAGGCCATTAACAGGCCCTTCATGCCCATTCGTTTATAACCGATAAAGTTTGCAATATTGACCGCCATCGCTCCGGGCAAGCCCTGAGACACACTTAGCAGTTCCATGAACTCTTCCGCACTCAGCCATGCTTTCTCCTTAACGACCTGCTCCTCAATGAGCGGGATCATGGCATAGCCGCCACCAAAGGTGAATAATCCTATTTTAAAGAAAGTTGAGAACACTTCCCACATACAAACCCCTCCCTTACATTAATTTAGAGGAAATTCAATATCGTGCTTTCCTCAACATTTCCATTGTAACATGAACATGCCTAGTGCGCATGTCTGTGATGCATGTCTGGCAAATGGGCATGCTTGTGTTTATGTGGTTCATGGGTATGCTCATGAGAATGCTCCCCTATTTCTAAGTCGCCGTGTTCGTGGTTATGGTGCCCATCGTCATGCCTATGTTTATGTTCGTGAGTCTCAAGGACATGGTCATGGCTGTGTTCATGATCCTCTGTCACTGCAAAGTAAGTGCCCACTAACATAATCAGCAGTGCAATTGTAAAAGAAGCTGTTATAGGTTCCCTAAGGACAACCCATGAAATGATAACGCCAATAAAGGGCGCTGTGGCATAAAAGGCACTGGTTCTAGCCGCACCTAACTCTCTTTGCGCCCGTATGTACAGGTAAATACTCATACCGTAGGCCACAAATCCTAACAGTAGTGCTGAGCCTATATATAGCCAATTTGAACTGAAACTTTTCAAACCAACACAAAGTATCAATGACCCTAGACCAGAACCAAACCCTTTAACCACTACAATTTGAAGCGGATCTTTTAAAGAAAGCATGCGTGTACAATTGTTTTCAAGTCCCCAAGACAAGCAAGCTAACAATACAAATATTGAACCAATCGAGAAGGAAAAACTGCTAAAGTCGCTAAAAGATAAAATGACACTGGATAAGGTAATTAAACTAATTGCCAACCACATGCGTTTGCCAATGGTTTCTTTAAATAGAAAGAGGGCAATTAGTGCCGTTGCAACAATTTCGAAATTATTGAGCAGTGAAGCGTTAGAGGAAGTCGTTAAACTAAGCCCCAACATTAAAAACACAGGTGCTGCAATGTCTAGTAAAATCATGCCAATAATGTATGGCATTTCTTTGACAGTCATTTTGGCTTCAAGTTGCTTACTTTTAGTCAGCAGTTTGTACAAACTCACGCCTGCCATGCCAAAACCTGCCCCTAAGTACAGTAGGGCTGCCATAAAGGTTGGTGGAATTTCTTTAAGCAGTAGCTTAGAAACAGGTGAACTAATTCCGTAGAGTAGAGCCGCTAAAATAGCTAAGCCAGCTGCTTTGAATTTTCCATTATGACTTTGGTGTGTCTTTAGTCGATTATGCTTCATCGTATTCGCCTCGCTTAATCAGAATTTTGTTAGTTGCTTAATGTATATAATTTTACCATAAACAACAAGAAAACCGCTCCTTAGTTTCCTAAAGAGCGGTTATACTCAATGCTTAGTTTAAAAATGCACCCAATTACTTGAGGTTCTCAGGGTTGAGGCACTCAAGTTCCGGAATGACGAATTGACCATCTTTACGGATGAGGACGTCGTCAAAGTACATTTCACCGCCGCCGTATACTGGCGTTTGAATACATACAAGATCCCAGTGAACTGAAGAATCGTTGCCATTTGGCGCGTCTTCATAACATGCGCCTGGTGTGAAGTGGAAGCTACCCATGATTTTTTCGTCGAAGAGGGTGTCCTTCATCGGCTTGAGAATGTATGGGTTAACCCCTATTGCAAATTCGCCTACGTAGCGTGCGCCTTCGTCTGTGTCAAATACTTTATTGATACGGTCTGTGTCATTCGCTGTTGCTTTGACAATTTTACCATTTTCAAATGTAAGTACAATATTTTCAAACGTAAAGCCTTGGTAAACGGCTGGACAGTTGTAAGAAAGTACGCCGTTGACAGAGTCTTTAACTGGTGCTGCAAAGACTTCGCCGTCTGGAATATTGAGTTCACCAGCACATTTAATAGCTGGAATGTCTTTGATTGAGAAGCTGAGGTCAGTGCCAGGACCAACGATTTTGACTTTGTCTGTTTTGTTCATGAGGTCAACGAGGCTGTCCATTGCTTTAGACATTTTGCCGTAGTCGAGGCAGCAAACATCGAAATAGAAGTCTTCGAAAGACTCTAAGCTTGTGTTTGCAAGCTGTGCCATTGAATAGTTAGGGTATCTGAGAACGACCCACTTTGTCTTGTTGACGCGGTAGTCGTGTACTTTTGCGTATTTTTCCATGTAGGCTTGCATAGCTTCGCCTGTCACGTCTGCTGTCTCTGTTACGTTTTCAGAAGCTCTAATACCAATGAAAGCGTCCATTTGCTGCATTCTGTGAAGGTCAACGTTTGCCCAGAGGTCGAGCATGTCTGCATCGTTTCCAAGCAGGAGTTCTCTTTGGATAGATGGGTCTACTGCTTCTACAAATGGGTGTGCGCCTACTTTGTAAACTTCTTTGATGAGCGCTTTAACAAGTGGCTTTGGTGACTCCCCTGTGTAAGAAATGAGGACTTTTTCGCCTTTTTTTAGTTTGCATGAGTAATTAACAAGGTTGTTCGCTAAGGTTAAAATTCTTTGATCCATGTGTATATTCCCCCTAAAAATTATTTGTACGTTAACTTTAGTTTAACGCACGAACTGCGCACTGTCAAATTAACGATTTGAAACAATTCTGTTCAATACCATGAGTTGTTTTTATTCCAAATGCGCCAATAGTAAGTCTTCAAACGCCTCATATGCCTCTAACGCTTCAAGGTGACTTTTGTAGTGAAAAATCAACCCCTCTGCTAATTGCTGACGGCGGTTTTGCCACTGATTGAGCGTTGTCCAGAGGTCGTAGCTGCCAATACCTTCTGCACCTAACCACCACTTAAACACTTCCGTCATGCTGAATAAGTCAGCAGGGGGACCTACTTGATTGGGGGACTGCCAACGCTCAGGTGCTGCATAACTGGGCGTTCCATATTGAGGGATGCTGAGCAAATCCGTTACATGGACAGACGTCAGCGCTGCGCCAAAGTCTATGAGGGTCACGTTGCCATAAGGGTCTACTAGTAAATTTTCCGGTTTAATATCTAAATGAAGCACTGCCTCTCTTTCGTAGAGTGTTGCCAAGTCCTGCGTTATTTTAAGCAGTGTCATTAGCATATGACGCATGCCAAATCTGCGTCCTGCTTGCATGGCATCCATTAAACTTTCACCTACATAGAACCGCTCAAGTATATAAAGTTTATTACCCTGCTTTTGACAATCTATGACCTGCCCCAGATGTGGCAATTGGTAGCGGCTCAAAGTTTTCCATAGTTTCTCCCGCTCAGGTGAATAGTCCTGTACGCGCATCACATAACGCTGTCCTAGGGCGTTTATACCTTCATAAATTTGTTGAGATGGTTTGTCCTGCAGACATGAAATTAACTCAATCCCCCAGCTTGCCGGGGGCTTCTTCAAACGGTTTAAGACCTCCAACACAGTGCCAGCAGGGTTCGTATCCATTTTCTATCGCCTCACTTCGCTTCATAGGCTGACAACTCAACCTTAAATGATTACAGTCTTTCAAGTGATATTTATTACCCGTCTTGGTAACGTATACCTCTATCTCCTTCGCACTAGATATGCCATCAAAGCCCCTCGTGATAATACGCCCACTCAAGGCATAGTTCTGAGTATAACTACTGCCTATAGGCAACCTCGTCCGCCAGCTGAGCTTGACGTTAAAGTTGCCATCTTCTTTGAGTACCGCGCTACTCACGTGTAAGCCTTTTGTGTCATCAGGATGTTTCAAGACAGTTAGCGCCATGGCTAAACCGTAACATTCTGCGTTACTTTGCAGGTCTACCATCGACATTTGCTGTACGGTTTCATATAACTCTTGATGTACGCGCTCTTTATAACCAAGCTCTGAAAGCATGAGCAGCAAACTTGCCATAGCCACGGTAAATATGAGCATGGAAAGGGCTGCTTCAACGGTTAGACTGCCCCTCTGCCGCTTTATTTTGCATGTATCCGTCTTCAAAGCTGATCTCCTTTCCCGTTTTTCCTTTCACCCACACTCGGTGACTGGTAACCATTTGGTTTAGATCTTTCAAATCATGTCCTGACTTTTTAAGATTTAACTCAATAAGTGTCATGGCACGTTCCGCCGTCACGCCATCGTTTTGCGCCATGAGCATTAGGGTTAAAAAACCTTCGTAATTAATTTGATTTGTTTTTTCAGTATTGTTCTTTTCAGGCAGAGTGCCTTTACCCGATTCCAAATCTGTATACCAGTCACCCCCATTAAGTTTGACTGCTGGAATCGACTTCCCATCAAGTAGCAAGCTGATTTCATAACCCGATTCGATACTGGCCCAAAGTGTAATTAGTCCTGCTTGAACTGCTGGTTCCGCAAAAGGAAAGAGCGCACAAACGAGTGTTGCCAAACTGCCTGTTATGGTTTTCTTTTCCTGAGACTGGAGTATATGCGTTAAGTTGACCACTTCTCTAATAGCAAATATTTTGCCATTTACCCAGAGTTGATTGGAAGATGCAGTGAGTTGTCCCTGAAGAATGAATTCCAGTTCGCCACCTTGAAAGCATCGTTTTTCACTATTTTTAATGCCTTCCGGAGACTTTTGCCACTGAACATAATTATTGAAATGATTTTTTAAATAGGCAACCATAACCGCCTTTTCTGCTATGTTCAGTTGCTCCGCACTTTTCCTGTCAAACTTATATCTTGCTTCATAAGCTTTTAACTCAATTTCTCCCCCATTTTTAGTCTGCCAGTTTTTTGACGTAGACTGTCCTAAACGGCTTTTCAAAGACCGAGCTCGACTTTTTTCATTCTTGCTTAGACCACTTTTTTTTCTCTCAGAACCATCACCGCTATAATTAACGGCAGGTTTTGTCGGTTCGTCCCCGTTAGAATTCGTCTGCCCATTCATTTGAGCGCTTGAATTTTTAAATTGCTCCGTTAAGGCTGCTATGCCCTCTTCTGCTAGTCCAATTTTGCCCAGAGCCAGTGCTTGAGTCTGGAAAGAAGACAACTGCCCTAAATGTGCTGTTGGTGTGACTTTCCAATCCTTATGAAAATAAGGGGCAAACATGGCTTCTGCCTTGACTTCATTTTGATTATAGGCCATTAACCCATAGTCTTTTTCTAAGACGTCGTCATAGTAAGACAGCATGGTTCGACTCGCTAGGGATGCCTGCCGCATTTGTTCGTTGCTCTGAATCATTTGCATCAAGGTATTGGCACACAAGCTGAATACCCCTAAAAACGCCAGAATCATCAGGGCAAAAAAAACCGTACTATAGCCTTTTTGATTCATTGCTTACCTCCTAACCACTGACGCATTTGATCCAGTCCGCCGCCTAACTTCTTAGCAATGCTAAGCTGATAAATATAAGGCAGGCTCCATTCGTCTGTATGCGCTTTTACAACAACACTGTCTTTGTAAAAAGGAGCCGTCAGCTTAGCTTCGTAATCTTGTTGAGTCCTTGCAAGGTCATCAAATCTGCTTTTTTTATTATTTTTTACAGTTAACTGAGTTCGTGCATCTTCTATCTGCTCAATTTTATAACTTCTCTGGGTGCCTAGCTGAGCTACTAAGCGTTCATGGTTTACTAAAGCTTGAAAAGCCCCTATTTTAAAACTGATGCAAAAGAAACCAACAAATAGACATACCAAGAACAATATGCTTGGCATTAGTATGGCACTTTCTACAGTAAAATAGCCGTTCTCATTTGTGAGCTGTTTCACAAGATACCTCCTTATGGATATTTTTGGAATAACTATATATAGATTTAATACCATAATTAACCATGTCTTGTCAATAAAAAAAGACAATTCTCATTCTTTTTCAAGAAATTTGAACTGTCTTTTATCCTATTCCATCATTTGGCGCTGTATTTTATTCTAATTATTGTTCGTAGAGACTCGCTAACTCATGGCTTACATATTCCTTAAGCCACTTGATCACTTCTATGCTGGTAATAGGAATTTCATCGCCTAATGTCTTGCGAATTTCCTTGGTGTTTAGGCAAAAACGCTTCTCGTTCACACAGTGCGTATAAATGAGATCCATTTTAGGGCTGCCCATGACAATTGTAACAATGGTGTCTGTCATATTACCTAGCGGTACTCTGTCAATGTGAGAATGCTGAAACTCAGCGTCTATTTCAGTCCCTACGCCCAGCTGTGACTCTATAAAAAACGAGCCATTGCAACCCTCAGCAGAGGCTTTGAACATAGGGATACCAAGGCCTACCCGACGCGTTGTGCGCGTGGTATAAAATGGGTCAATCACGTGTGCAACGGTTTCTTCATCCATACCGCGTCCATCATCCTTAATGCGGATAATCAGACGGTCATTGACTAGGTCCTCAATAATTGCAATTCTCAGTACTTCTGCCTCAGCAACTATTGAATTTTGAGC
>JBGSUZ010000201.1:0-3118 GCA_041753235.1 Acidaminobacteraceae bacterium | reverse complement strand
GCTTAAACAAATTATCTCAAGCGTTAATGACAAGAGGTATTAGAGTTGCTGCTATTCATGGCAACAAATCTCAAGCACAACGTCAAAATGCATTAGCACAATTTAAGAGAGATGCTATTCAAGTATTATTAGCTACCGATATTGCTTCTAGAGGATTAGATATTGATAACGTTACTCACGTGATTAACTATGATCTTCCACAAACATACGAGGAATACATTCACCGTATTGGCAGAACTGGTCGTATGGGTAAAACAGGCAGAGCTTATACGTTTATGACACCAAAAGACAAGCAAATGTGCCACCAAATAGAAAAAGAAACGGCCCAAGTCTTCAAAAAACGTGTTTTTAAAGAACTCCCGTTAGAGGAACAAGAATCTCTTCGTTCGTCCCTGAGCAAGCGTTCTGGCAATTCTAGCCAGTCGGGACGCAAAAAAGATTTTGGCGGCAATGGTAGCTCTAGAGGCCATGCTAAAGACAGAAGTTCTCATGGCAAGTCTAGAAATAGCCAGTCAAAAGACCGTCCAGGCAGCAGCCGCAGTGCCTCGCCTAGCAAAAGTGCCTCGTCTAATAAAAGCACTTCAAGCAATAGAGGAACTACAGCCAACAGCCGTGGCAAGTCTTCTCGTTAATACAATACCACTATAAACAGCAAAAGCATCTCAACTGCCCTTACTTTAGGGATTTGAGATGCTTTTGCTGTTTATAGAAATAAAGATACTTATTTCGGTCTAAATCCTTATCACTATGCGTTTTCCTTATCTTTTGCCATTTTTGCTTTAAGTGCTGCTAAAGCATCTTGTGCACTTGATTCTTTGTCGAGCTCTGCAAACTTGTCTTCTAATCTGTCTTGCTTAAGTTCTGAATAGGCTTGTGCTTGAGCTTCCACTAAATTTACTTTGTCTTCCATACGGTCAAGTGCATCCAGTGGATTGAGCTTAGAAGCCTTGCTCATTGTTTCTGCAATTTTCTTTTGCGCTTCCGCACTCTTGCTTCTAGCAATCAAAGCATCTCTTCTGCGCTTCGCATCTTCAATTTTAGCTTCAAGTAATCTGAGGCTTTCTTTAAGCATTTTTACTTGTTCTGCTTGAACTGTATGGCTCTCAGTATATCTTGCAAGGTCTTCATCGAAACCAGCTTTGCGTTTTAATGCTTCCATCGCCAGTTCATCTTCACCTTTTTCAACGGCTGCAATCGCCCGTTTTTCCCAACGCTCAGATTCATCTGTCACTTCATCAATCAACGATTTGAGTTTTTTCTCTTCTGTAATAGACGCCGCTACGCCTGTGCTGGCTTGTCTGAGCGCTTCTTCTAAATCGTGAATAACCTGTTTTGCAATTTTTTCAGGATCTTCTGCTTTGTCAATTAAGTCGTTGACGTTAGATTTTGCTAATGTTGAAATACGATCAAAAATACCCATTTTAGGCCTCCTGTAGTTTTGGGGTGCTTGCCCCTAGTTTATGTTTACCCTTTTTGAAATATCTTAACATGATGTGGTTTAATGCTATAGCCGCTCTTATTAACGACCCTCACCGTACCATGTTCCTCTAAATAGTAAGTTACACCTTAACGAACAACTTTTTTAGGAAAAAATTACAATATTATTCCTATTGATGATAGTCTAGCAAAACTCCCACAAAAAATAAAGCTATTAAGTATTAGAAAATTCTTAGAAAAGTATTAATCCTGACAAGAATTACGCCTGCTTATCCATGAATTTTAAACAAAAAAAGGTGCCATAACCTTTCCCCCCAGATCAGTTATGGCACCTTCGCATTCAATTAGAATGGATTAAGCAGTATAAATTTTCATGTCTGACGCCAATTCTTCAAGCGCCTCAGTGTCACCATGGATTTTAAAAAGCTTCATGGCTTTCTCGTGATATTTTTTGGCGAATTCCAATGCCCCTGCTTGATAATACATATTACCCATCAAGTGGAACGTCTTGCCAATCTCTATTTTGCTCATGTTCTCATCATTAAAATGAATCAACTCAACCATTTTGCATATTTTCATAGCCATTTCAACCATGCCCAATTGCTTGTAGGACATAGCTAAAGTGTACAGGTAATCTCGGTTGTCGTCTACCCCATCTTCTGTATTTTTTATAAAATTCAGATGATCCAAAATTTCAATGACGTTAAATGTCTTGCCGAGTTTTAAGCCGAGTTTTGAAATTTTAGTCAAATATACCGTCAAGTACGGGCTATTGATTTCGTCTAGATGTGTCGCCGTCATTTGATAATAGCCTTTTAAATAAAAGGTAAATGCGTTCTCCTCATCTTGGCGTTTCATAAATAAATCGCCTATGCGCTCCAGTACAAAGGTGTTAATAAGTCCATAGCGCCCTCTGTTTAAGTCTAAATTGATTTGACTGATGACTTCAGCTTCAGGTTCTTCTTCGCAAACGAGATCATAAAGATCCAGCGCTTCCTGTAGCTGCTTATACGGTCCATAATTTTTTAAAGAATCAAAATGGAACCGATTGTAATCATCCAGAACGATCATGTATTCACAAAATCGTAAGTATAACTGATAAAGTACTTTTTCGGTTGTGCTGGATTTACCATTTTCAATATTACTCAATTGATTTCTCGAAATAATCCCCCTAGAGAAATGTAGTTGGTTAATATCATGTCTCACTCTAAAGCCCAAGAGCTTGACTCTGTCTTCTTGTGTCAACATGGTGCAATTACCCCCTAAAATTTGTTTCGGTATACTAAGAAAATAACATAAAATGCATTAAAATACCATAAAATTAATTACCATTCTAAAAATTTATGTTTGATGGAAATATTATGTATTTTAATTTGAATAATTCGCATACAGGTTCAAATGTCAAAGGATTAGAGAATTATTTTTATATGGGCATAATAAAAATCCCGCATGGCTGGACCAAGATAATTTCCAGTTGCGGGACTATTTTAATCTAAAATATGTATTTTTATTCATAAGTAAAACTTTGCCATAAACCCGATCACATGTTATGCTTTTTAATATAAAAAGTTGACTATTAGGAGGCGTATTTTATGCACGAAGCTATTCAATGGCTACAAGACAAAAAAATTGAATCCGTCATGCAATCACTTGAAAAAAACAATTTTGTGCCCCATTATGT
>JBGSUZ010000200.1:0-2677 GCA_041753235.1 Acidaminobacteraceae bacterium | reverse complement strand
AATTAATAGAACCGCCCCGTTTACCCGAGACATGTCATAATTGACAAACCGTTGGTTCAAATGATCCATTAAGGCAATGCGATTATTTAAGCCTGTTGTAATGTCCGTATAAGCTAGGTTCTGAAGCCGTTCTACAGAATTATGAAAAATATCTGTATCAGAATTAATACCTACTAACCGGATCAACGTACCATTTTCATCTCTACGGCTAGCCAGACGCGTCGAAACCCAAAAATAATCACCAGTATTTTCTAATATCCTGTACTTGGTCTGAATCCGATTGACTTGCCCCCCTATCACCTGTTGAAAAGACTGTATAACTCGGGGTTGTTCGTCAGGGTGAATCCGGCTGATCCATTGATCAACAACTTCAATGCCTACGTCAGTCATTTCTTTGAATCCTAAGCGTTTATACCAGTCGCCTATGTAAGTTAACGTACGGCTTTCAAGATCCAAGTCCCAAAGCCAGTCATCAGAGGTTTCAAAAGCAAGCTCAATACCAAGGAGGCGATTTTCTAGTGCCTGAAGTTGTAGGTTATTATGAGGATACATGTTTCGATCACTTCCTTAGCTCGATTTATAGAATGGAAATGCATAAGCTACCAATTTTCTGTTGATTTCCTTGCCAGTCCCATCAATTGCTGATATGCTTTTAAGGCAATGTCAGCAAATTATTGGAGGTATTATGAAAGTTATATTTGAAGATAAGAATATTATTGTAATTGAAAAGATAAGTGGTGAGTCTTCTCAGTCCGACAAAGGTGGTGGTGAAAGTCTTATAGATGCCATCAATAGCCATATGAAAGCAAATAAGGAAGGCAATAAAAAAGCCTACGTTGTTCACCGGTTAGACAGACCTGTCGGTGGTATTATGGTGTATGCCAAAACCAAGGAGGCTGCAAGCGATTTAAGCCGACAAACTCAAAGTGGCAAACTACGGAAAAAATACTTGACCGTAGTAAATGGCAAACCTGAACTGCCAGAAGGTGAACTTAAGCATTTTCTTCTAAAAGATGAGCCTAATAACACTTCTGCAGTTGTTGACTCAAAAACAAAGGGTGCTAAAGAAGCCATTTTAAGGTATAGAGTGCTTGAAACGATTGAAGATCCAACCGAAGGCACGCTGAGCCTGCTTGAAGTGTTGCTTATTACAGGCAGACACCATCAAATTCGGGTGCAATTTAGCAACATGGGTTGCCCAATATGGGGAGACACAAAATACAATCCCCTGTTTTCTGCTAGAGAAGGATGGCATCAAATCGCGCTATTCGCAAGCTTTTTGAGTTTCTACCACCCCACTCAGAACAAACCACTTAAATATACAGAAAACCCTGATGTGTCCCTCACGCCTTGGCAGTTGTTTAAAACCCTCTAGATATTCTTAAATGAGGCTTATCTAGATATATGATACCCTAAAACAGTCAAATTGGCTAATGACTAATGAGTCAGTTACAAAAATTTCACTTCTCGTGCAATTTGATTGACGTAGGCTTGTTCCACTGAGTTTTGCATGAGCGATGCAAATTCAAATGCTTTAGAGATGTGCTCATGAGCACTGTCTTTAAAGTCAGCCAAATACATGAGTCGCGCTAAATGTGCTTCTGCTCTGCCCCTGCCCCAATAACTGCCAGTCATATCATAGGCTTCAGTAGACTTGGCAATGTAGTTTAAAGAAAGCTCTATTTTAGACAAGTGATAACAAACAATTGATAAGTTTGTATAGATAAGGGCTAGACCATTCGTTGGTCTAGCTTTTTCTGCAAGCAATTTTGCACTTTCAAGCTCAGTAAGGGCGCCGGCATAATTGCCAACAGCCATTAGTATTTCAGCCGAGTAATTATATGTGGCAGCTAAATTAAGACTGTATTTGAGATTTTCACTGCTAATAGGAGTCAAATATTCTTTAGACAGAGCTAAGTACCGTTCTGCCTCATCATAAGCCCTTGTTTTAATGCAGTAAAGTCCTTTTAAACGCCAATAAATATAAATTAAATCTGTATTCTCTTCTCGCTTAATTAGATAACTCAGTTTTTCTAACGATACAGCCATTTCGTCAAGACTTTCCGTCTGAATTTGATAGTAAATTTTTTGCAGTGTGCAATTAGTGAGCATCTCCACGTCGCCATTTTTGTCGAAGAAGCGCTCAGCGCGGTCAATAAAATCAAGTCCTTCTACGTAATGACCTTCTCGTATAGCTCTACGCCCTTTAATGTACATGACTTGATTGTCATAAACTAAAATACTGAGGTCAATACCAGCCCCTTCTTCAAGTCGCTGACGAGTCTCTTCTATGTCCGCCATTACCTTATCTTCAAAAGTTCTTTCCTTTTCCAAACCGTCGTAATAAGCGTTAAATACTTCATGCCAAATATCTAGGTATATTTTACCATATATAACCTGATATTTGTATTCCATGATAAAATCTCTTGAGTGGCGCGCGTGGTAAATAATATAAGGCAATATGGCGATGTTATTGATTTTCTTATTATATTTCTCTTCATAATAGAGAGATAACTTCCGGTGTATAACACCTTTTCTAGTTTCTGAAATATCGTTAAAGACATATTCTTTCAGTTTCTGATGGGTAAAGTCGTAGTAAAGACGGGTACTAGAGGCAATTTCGCGAATGACATGCTTATCCTTAAGTTCGTCAATAATTTCAACAATTTCAATGTCA
>JBGSUZ010000199.1:0-1809 GCA_041753235.1 Acidaminobacteraceae bacterium | reverse complement strand
CGTCCTCAAATTTGTAAATATTCACATTGTCGCCGTCTGCAAGAACGTGACTTAAGTCTACGACTTTGCCGTTTACTTCAGCAACCATTGCTTCTTTTGCCAATCTGCCGCTGATGTCTTTTGCAAGATCAAACGCGGTTGCGCCTTGTTCCAATGCTCTTTGCGAGCCGTCTTTTAAATAAATGCTGATCTGTGCCATAATCGATCGCTACCTCCTCTAATTTTTTACAATAAAAAAACCCCATGCCAACAGTTGCTGTTGGGACGAGGTTGATTCGCGGTTCCACCCAAGTTAGACCCTAAGGTCTCACTCAATATGCACTTAACGCGTGCCGACGTGACCATTTCGCAGTTGCTACTCAGGTCATGCTCAGAAGTTAGTTTTCACCTAAGGTTTCATAAAGCTGATTTCAGCCACGTCAGCTTCTCTCTCAATAAAACGGCTTAAATTACTCTTCTTCATCAATGCATGAATATAAAGCTTTGACTAGATGATAATACTTGTCGCTTGAAATGTCAATGCTTTTTTTAGCGTCCTTAACGACTATAAAAACGTCACAATAAGTCCCTGAATCAAGCCGATGACAACGCCTAAAACCCCACCAAGCACTTCAATATGTTTGAGTTCCTGTTTTGAAATAGAAAATATAATTTCCTCTAGCTGAATCAAATCAAAGGCTTCGATTTTTTCAGCTACCATGTCGGCAATCTGAATTTTTTCAGTTGCTTGATGCACCAGCTTTTCACTGATTTCATTCATAACCGATTCAGCGTTTTGGTCTACAGCATCTGCCACGTATTTGACAATAGCGCCTCTAAAAATAGACGGAATCATTGGGGGCATGTTCTTTTCAGCCATTTCTACGATTCGAGTCTTCGCCATAGCAATGAGCGCCGTTTTGTCCGTGTCTTCAACTAGTTTATCAATAATATCTTCAACTGAAAGCAGTTCTTCTTGAACAGTCTGTCCTATACTCTTTGCAATGTCTTTCTGACGTTTTGGTATAAGTCCTTGAATTTCCCAACCGATAATCGGTACTTTGAAGGGCTTTAATGGTCTAAACAACATTTTTACCGCTAAGACGTTGGTTGTATAGCCAATAACACCACCGACAACCGTCATTAAAATCAAATTGTACCACATGTTGCATTCCTCCATAGGGTGCTTTATCACCCGCTAAATTAATTTTAAAACGAAAAAAATCAACCGAAAGGTTGATTTTTCATTCTGGAGGCGATACCCAGATTTGAACTGGGGAATAAAGGTTTTGCAGACCTCTGCCTTACCACTTGGCTATATCGCCATAAACTTGGAGCGGAAGACGAGATTTGAACTCGCGACCCTCGCCTTGGCAAGGCGATGCTCTACCACTGAGCCACTTCCGCAAAATATTTCTTAAAACCTACTAAAAAGGTTTTTTGGTGCCCAGAGGCGGAATCGAACCACCGACACGGGGATTTTCAGTCCCCTGCTCTACCGACTGAGCTATCTGGGCATCAGTATAAATACCTTTACCTAAATTATAGGGTAAATTTTTCACCTAGCGGTGAAAATCGCTCGTAGTTCTCGGTGTTCGCTTTGCGAAAACCTGTCACTACTCTTTAAGGATAATTTTTCACCTAGCGGTGAAAATCGCTCGTAGTTCTCGGTGTTCGCTTTGCGAAAACCTGTCACTACTCGCTATTTTGGTGGGAGTAATAGGGATCGAACCTATGACCTCCTGCTTGTAAGGCAGATGCTCTCCCAGCTGAGCTATGCTCCCCCAACCAATTACAAATACTATATTACACGCTACGGATTGAAAAGTC
>JBGSUZ010000198.1:0-9691 GCA_041753235.1 Acidaminobacteraceae bacterium | reverse complement strand
TGGCTGCCCGCTATAAAACTACAATATTGGTTAAAGGCGGTCATTTAGAAGACCGTGCAGATGACTTACTTGTAAACGCGACAGGTGAGTGCCTATGGTTGCAAGGGCAGAGGATTGACAATCCTAATACCCACGGCACAGGCTGTACCCTCTCATCCGCAATAGCCTGTAATTTAGCGCAGGGCATGACAATGAACGTTGCCGTTAGAGAAGCAAAGGCTTACATCGGCTTAGCGATTGGGGCACAGCTTAATTTGGGTAAGGGGAGAGGTCCGCTTAATCATTGTGTCAAGTAAAGTTCGTCTGGCTCTGGGGTGGTGTTAAGCTTCGACCATGCTTCAGAGGCTGGTACAGCAATGGTTACAAAAATTTCTACTAAATTGGGGTCAAAATGAGTGCCAGAACCCTCTTTGATAATAGCAAGTGCCTCATCTAGTGGTAGAGGCTTTCTATAGGAACGCTCGGATATTAACATCGGCAATGGCTACTATTTTTGCGCCTAAAGGAATCTCTTGGTCGACAAGACCATCAGGATAGCCTGACCCGTCAATTTTTTCGTGGTGGGCTTTTACAATTTCTTTAATTGGAAGAAACACATTAGACACGCTCAGAATGTTATACGCAGTCAGAGGGTGTTTTTTTATTTCTTCAAACTCATCGAAATCTAGTTTGCCGGGCTTATTAAGTATTTTTGTGTCGACGGTTATTTTTCCAACATCGTGGAGTAAGCCGCTTAAACGGATTACTTCTAACTCGGCGGCAGTTACATGAGCAGCCTTGGCGAGTTCAACGGAGTAATGAGATACCCGCTCTGAGTGGCCTTTTGTGTAGACGTCAACCTCTTCCAAGGTTTTAATAAGAATAGAGATCAGTTCCATATAGCGATTATTGATGGCCTTATCTCTATTGTTAAGTTCGGCGGAGAGGTTATTAATACAGTGGCTTAGTTCTAAAAAATCTTTCGAAAAATCAAGGTCTATTTTTTGAGAATAGTCGTGATAAGTAATATTTTTTATCCGATTGATACTTTCTTCAAAGTTAGAGGAGAGTCTGAGTAGGTTCCATAAAAGTATACCAGCGGAAATGAGAAGTGTGCCAATTACTGCGCTGAGCAGGTTATTACTGTGGTTACTAATAGTTTTCGTCAACTTAATATTGGCAATTGAAAGTTTCAATTCATTGGCAAGTACGCCTGAAATGGTTTGTGGTTTTATTCTTACGTAGCGGATAGAAGAGTTGGGTAAAAAAGCTAAAGAAACATCTGCCCTGTCAGCGTAGTTTGCAATAAGCAATTGTTCTACTTCGCTAGTAAAGTGTTGTCCAAGTAAATAAAACCCTGTAAGACCTTGGTGGTCGGTGCCCGTTAAGCCGGAAATGGAGACAATATACAACTCCTTGCCTGTGTTAATCAAGAAGCTTGAAGCGGTTTTACTGAGTTCATCTGAGGTTAGTTGTGAACGTAAAGCAAGGATAATAGATTCGGGTAAATCGCCATAAATTTCTTTATAGCCATTTTTTTCATTGAATAAGTAGAGCTCATCAATTCTATAGCTAGAATCTTCAAGTAAATATTTTGTTGCGTTTAGCTGTGTCCAATTATTGTCATTTTGAATGGTTGCGTCGACGAGCTCAGTCCAATAAGAATGACTCATAGCGAGGTTTCCTAACCGATTA
Organism: Acidaminobacteraceae bacterium; assembly: GCA_041753235.1. Classification (GTDB taxonomy): domain Bacteria; phylum Bacillota; class Clostridia; order Peptostreptococcales; family Acidaminobacteraceae; genus JBGSUZ01. Next base: position 8,017 of record JBGSUZ010000198.1, on the reverse strand, counting down.
CTGCTAGAAAGCACTGTAGATGCTAATGTGAGATTTACTTCATTATAGAAGTCTTGTTGAAGTTCATTGTTAAGGTTGGCAACAAATAGTTTTGAGGTAGCGAAAATACTAATCAATAGAATCACCCAGATGGACGATACAATGACAATCAGTTGTGTATGTAATTTTAAATTTTTGAATTTCATATGCGTCACCATCCTATTTATGATTATTACCCGAAATTTGAGGGATTCTTGCATTGATTGTGCTAAAATAATATGTAACATTAGATTAACACATTTTAAATGTATAAAAAATTTTGAATGGTATAAATAATAAAAAAACGTAATATATTTTTAAATATACGAGGTTTTGAGAAAGGAAATGAGCCTATGCAGTCTGTTACGGGTACGCAGGATTTAACTAAAATATTCCCAAAGACAAGAGAAGCTATACCAGCACCAAAAAAACTGGTAACAGATGGGCAGGTAGCCTGGGGTACTTTTGAAAAAGCACTGCCTGAAATTAATTTATTGGATAGTAAGGACCCGCTTAGTTTTCCTGTGCCCACTTTTTTATTAAAATACAGGCTTAAAGAGTGGCAGGCTTTTCAAATAGATTCGAAGAAGTTTTTTGTTTTAGGTGCTATTTATCAGACGGGACTTTGCGCGTTCAATATCATTTCTCTTTGGGATAAAACTGCGAATACACTGAGCACTTGGCAGGATTATGCGCCCGCGTATAAGTTGACTATGGCAAAGACGTTACTAAATAGCAGCAATAGTTTAAAAACAGGAAAATCTGAAATACATATAGCAAATCGTTTGAGTGATGGTAAGTGTAATCTGTCTGGTGAATTTAAAGCTTCTAAAGGTTCGGATTTACAAGTAAGCTTTAATTTTAAACTCAAAAGCTGCTCAGAACCTTCAGTGGTGTCCATGCCTTTAGGCTACAATAGAGGGTTGTATACCCATAAAGAACTTTTTGAGGTCAGTGGCGGTTTAAAGACGAAAGATAAGGTGTATCGGTGTGCGTCAGGAGACCTAGCTATTATTGATGACCATAAAGGGTTTTACCCTTATAACCTGCATTATGACTGGGTTACTGGTTTTCAAAGAGCTACAAATGGGAATACAATCGCTTTTAATTTGACAAAAAATCAAGTGACACGCCCTGAAGCGTATAATGAGAATTGGGTCTGGGTTAACGGCAAACGCCATGCGCTGCCACCTGTGACTATTCTACATACCTCTCAAGCGGTTTGGCATATTAAAGATGCCTATGGTTTTGTAAATTTAGAAATGAAAATTGAGCAAAATATGCAAATAAAGCAGCAATTTATAATAGCAGCGGTGAACTATAGAGCGGTTTATGGCAAGTTCAGCGGAACACTAAAGGATTCAACCGGCATGGTTCATGAACTAAAAGACGTTTATGGCATGGGTGAAGACAAAAACTATAGAATTTAGAATAAGGAGCTTAGAAATGATTGCAGTCAGCGCATGTTTGGTCGGCGTTAGGTGTCGTTATGACGGCAAAGCCGTGAGTTATCCAGCAATTATGAAACTTTATGAACAAGGTAAGTTAATACCGCTATGTCCTGAAGTATTAGGCGGGTTGTCAATTCCTAGGACTAGTTGCGAATTGGTTCAAACTAGCGAAGGACCAAAAGTGATGACGCAAAACGGAGAGGACAAGACGGATGCTTTTATAAAGGGTGCAGAAATGACTTTGACAGTTTGCAAGTCACTCGGCATAAAAAAAGCAATTCTCAAATCTAAAAGTCCTTCTTGCGGTTGTGGTCAAATATATGATGGGACATTTACAAGAACCCTAATTGAGGGCAATGGATTAACCGCGGATTTGCTGCTTGAAGCAGGTATTCAAGTATTGGGAGAAAATGATATATGAAGCGTATACAAGCGTGGGCAAAGCACTATAAAAGAGAGCTGACGGCAGTTGCATATGCATTGAAACATAAAGAAACCCCTTGGTATGCAAAGGTACTGGCGATGGTGGTTGTAGGTTATGCTTTAAGCCCAATTGACTTAATACCAGATTTTATACCTGTTCTAGGGTATTTAGACGATCTGTTAATAGTGCCCCTAGGTATTGCGCTTACCGTTAAAATGATTCCCAGTGAAGTATTTGAGCAGTGTCGTGAACAGGCTGAAAATCAACCCCTTGAAAAGGGCCGTCATATAGTTGCAGCAGTAGTGATTATTGGGTTATGGACGATTTTGCTATTATGGGTGACAAATTTACTGTTTCATTGGATTAATTGAACTAAATAAGACGCTAAAAAGCCATTAATGTATAACGAGTATACATTAATGGCTTTTTTAACGAACGTATTTTTCAACTGCTCTCGGAATATCTCCGTCAATCAGTTTTGTAAGTTTGTCTATAATGCTCTCCGGTTTTTCTTTTGTCCCCGTTTTAAGCCAATCTACAATCAGGCCTACAAATGAGAATGAATAGAATTTAGCGATAAAGCACTTAAATTCTTCGGAAATGTTCACGTCACAGGTAATTTCTTCGACTACGCCATAGAGCAAGTCGTAGGTGACACTATTAAGGAATGATTCCAAGTGGTCACGACCAAGTGAGTGGAAGGTTGACAAGCAAAAGGCTCTATTATCTTCAACATATTGAAAAATCTTCAATAGTCCTAACTGCCAAGTATCATAGCTCTGATAGTCTTTGATTGCGTCAATGGCTTCAGACATGAATATCCAACCAAGGAGCTCATAAATATCTTGAAAATGGTAGTAGAACGTTTGTCGGTTAATCCCACAGTCCGCTACAAGCTCTTTGACAGTTATTTGGTCTAGTGAATTTTTACTCATTAATTTCTTAAGAGATGCTGCTAACAGCTGTTTAGTCATGGGTGACACAGTAAACCACTCCTTCTATTCTATTTTAACAGAAAAAGCGGATTTTTGCTTAAATTTTAAAGCGCTGAATGCCATGGCGCATACTGTCGATTTGAACACTAAGACTTTCAACAAGAGAAGCGACCTCTTCACTCGAAGCGGCACTTTCTTCAATAGCAGAGCTGACCTCTTGGGTAGAAGCAGCAATTTCTTCTGCAGAACCGGTCATACGCTCAATATTGTGAAGTGTATGGTCTTTGTGAATCTCCATATTGTTACTGCTTTCACTCAAGCGTTTTACGTGAGAAACCAGTTGGTTTAACTGATTTAAAATGTCAGTGAAAGTGCCGTCTGTGCTTTGTACCAGTTCGGTTTGCTGATTGTCAATCACTTTGATGCCTTCCATAACGTCAACCGCATGAGCAGACTGAACCTGAATCGCATTAATATAGTTTTTAACTTCCTCAACTGCCAAAGTTGATTCTTCTGCAAGTTTTTTGACTTCTTCGGCAACGACTGTAAAACCGCGACCGTGTTCGCCAGCTCTAGCAGCTTCAATAGAAGCGTTTAGTGCCAATAGGTTTGTTTGTTTTGCTATAGCAACAACACTTTCAAGAATAACTTCAATTTCAAGGGCGCTTTTGTGATTAGCTTGAACAGCTTCGTCAATTTCAGCTGACTTAATATTCTTTTCTTCTGTTGTTTGTACTAAGGCTTTTAATGTTTCAAGCCCCTTATGACTGTAGCCGCTAACTTCTGTAGAAAGTTGATTCATGGCTGCGGCAGCAGTAGCAACTTGAGCAATTTCGCTGCCTAACGCATGTGAACTATTCATAATGTGCTCTGTATCCTGTGCTTGTTCAACAGAGCTATCCGATATATTTTGAACACTTATAGCAATTTCGTTGATTACCTGACTCGTTGTATTAGAGACAGCTGTCAGTGTATGAGAAGCGTCTTGAACGGTGTTGCAACTCTTGTCGATTTGAGAAACAAGGGCCTTCATTTGATCCATCATCGCATTAAACTGCTCACTAGCTTGGCCTATTTCGTCGGCACTGGTTATAGGCACTGAAACGGTCAAGTCACCTTGTGAAGCTTTTCCAAATGCCTTGTGGAGGCTTAGCACTGGTTTTACAATTAGACGAGAAAGTAAGTAACCTGTTAAGCTAAAGAGGAGTGCACAGACGAAAATAATAATCAAAGCAAATGTCGAGGTTTCTTCAATTTTTTTAAACATTTCTTTATAACTTGGAGAGAGGGCGACAATCCAACCGTTAGGCAGTTTGCTGTAGCTAACTATTTTGTCGACACCTTTAAACTTGTATGAGAATTCATTGTGGTCATTTTTCATCATATCGTCAACGAGTGGTTTTAGTTCGCCGTTGTTGACTGTGCCTAAATTATCTCCAAAATTGAGAAGGGGATGATAGAGGATGTTTGCGTTATTATCAAGGAGAACAGCGTAACCACTATCATAAATTTTGATGTTGGAAAGCGTAGCCTTGAAAAGCTCAAAGTCAATGTCAAAGCCTACAATACCAACTTGCTTGCCACCAAGCATTAGTGGTTCTATATAGGAAAGCACATGTTTCTTTAGCTCACTGTCGTAGTAGACATCAGTCCACTTTTTACTATTAGATGTATCTGAAAAATTCTTGTACTCTTTTTGGTAGCTGCTGACTTCTGTGTTATCTGCAGTCATTGGAATAAAATTTTTATTAGCATTGTCATACCAAATAAAGGCAACTTCGTTGTTTTGGTAAGTAGGGTCAAATTCTATGTAGGCAGAAAGTATGCCAGTTGAACTCATAGCCTGTGATTTCGTTAGTGAGGCAATTATTTTTTCTGACTCAGGGTCTAACAGTTTTGCATTATCGCTATAGAATTTTTTTTCGCTTAAAATACTCTCCGCAGCTTTAGAAAGCTGAGTACTTGAGACGCTGATTTGCTGCATGAGACCGCCCAAATCATTTTTTGCATCCTTTGTCATATAGGAGAGTTTTTCAGTGGCTTCGGACTCAATATTTTTAGCGGACTGATTTAAGGTAATCGTGCCCACCGCAATAGAAGCCAAAACAGAGCAGCTGACAATGGAAAGTATTAGCTTGGTGCTCATTTTTTTTATTTTCATAATGAAAGAACCGCCTCCTTAATAGTTGCTGAATCTGTGAAATGATTATCACTCGTCCAGTATAGCACTATATGGAAACGGTTGAATACATTTTTACCATTTTTTAAGGTAAACTTAAGTATTGTTAAGATTATTTAATGATCGACAGAAAGATGCGCGTATTTTGCTTTATTTTCATCCGTATTTTCTACGAAGTCGTCAGCGGAAGCCTGACAGATAGGGCAGTAGAGTGGCGGCTCATCGCCATCGTGAACGTAGCCGCATTTTGTGCAAAGCCAGTGCATCATATCACCTCCTCTTGCAAGTATTTTGATAATTGATTATAATCAATTATATCTAATTTTAGTGAGGTCGTCTTTATGAATTATCCCATTTGATTTTCCAGTCTAAACTTTTTTAAAACCCAAACAGGTGAGTACACCTGAGTTACATACGGTTTTTTTTGTCGTGGAAATATGACTAGTTTAGGACAGGAGAAAATCAAATGAACTCTAAAAAGAATATCCTTTTAATGTTTGCCATTGTATTTTTACAAGGCTTTGTTTTCTATGGCCCAATTGCAACGCTCTATAGAGAGAGCAGGGGCATTTCACTTTCACAAATTTTTATCATTGAATCTATATCGTGGCTGTTAATGCTTTTGCTAGAAGTGCCTTGGGGCTGGGTAGCAGATCATTTTGGCTATAAAAAGACGCTGTTGTTAGCCAATGGTTTGTTTTTTATTTCAAAGATTGTTTTCTTCAAAGCACATGCTTTTAGCGGGTTTCTGTTAGAAAGAATCCTGCTGTCCTTTGTATTTGCAGGCCTTTCTGGGTGTGATGTGGCACTGCTACACGGTTCAACGGCGGAAGATGAAAGGGGCCGGGTATTCAGCCAGTATAGCGCTATTGGTACAGCTGGTTTTTTAGTGGCTTCTGTACTGTCGACGCTTATGATCAGTTCACCACTTGATGCGGCAACGGTTGACCGAACGGGCTTTTATACCATTATTCCTTATGCGCTGGCTTTTTTATTGACCTTCTTTTTGAATGAAGTGCCAATAGAAGAAGATACAGAGCGGCCTAAGCTATTGCAAAGTGTGGGCAAAGCTTTAAGAAATCCTGGCGTATTAGGTTTGGTTATAGCCGTATCCTTGTGCCGAGAAATATACCAGTCAATTACAGTTTTCTTAAATCAAGCGCAGTATATTCGAAGCGGTATAGATATTCGTTGGTTTGGGCTACTGTTAGTCTTAATGCAAGTAGGTAAACTGTTAGCGGTTAAAGCACATAAAGTGGGTGAAGTCTTAGGGGCTAGAAAAGCCATTATGTCGATGTTGGTGCTGATGACTGCAAGCACAGTTTTGCTTTATGCAACCAATTCACCAATACTTAGCATATTGGGCATTTTACTCATTTCTATTAGCATGGCCATTATGGAACCACTCGCTATGGTAATTGAGAACAAAGCAATCGCAAATATAGACCGAGCAACAGTTCTCTCGGTCTATGCAATGCTAGGGGAAGTATTAGCGGCAGCTGTAAATCCTATTATTGGGAAAGCAGCAGATGTGTCGCTAGGTGTGGCCCTGCTATTTTGTGCTGGCATGGGCGTTGCTGCGATTCTAATATTTGGATTTAGTAACAGAACCTTAAGGCTCAGTGTTCCAGAAAAGACCGAGCAACGTTTATAAGATGTTCAATTCCGGTTTGCCAAAATAGTAGCCTTGCATAAGGTCAATCCCATTGTTTTTAAGATAGGTATATTCCTCTTCACGCTCAACGCCTTCAGCTATGAGTAAAGTGCCATATTGTTGTTTTAGTGGCAAAAGTTTCTCCAAAAAGGCTTGGTGCTCAGGGTTATGATGAATATTTCGAACGATGCTCATATCGACTTTAATATAGTTTGGATCTAGAGCGTGGTAGGTTTCAAAAGTGGCATAGCTTCTGCCTACATCGTCTAAAGCGGTTTGATAGCCTTGGTTTTTGTAAAAGTTGAGTATGGATTTTAAATGACTTTGGTCTGCGGACTGTTCGGTTTTAACCACTTCAAAGACAATATTAGAAGCCTCTAACTCATATGTTTGAATGGCTTCTACAGTCGTTTGAAGACAGGTTTCTGGGTCGTAAATAGCATTTGGAATGAAATTGATAAACAGATGGTTGTGAATCTGCTGTTTGGCGGCGTGACGAATGGCACTTTCACGGCATTGTCTGTCTAAATTAGCGGTGAGTTGGAGTGCTTCAGCGCCTTCAAAAAGGTCAAAAGCAGACAGGTAACGTCCGTCTATCCGCATGCCTCTTGAAAGGGCTTCGTAGCCGTAACGTTCTAAGGTATTGGCTTTAACTATCGGTTGAAATAATGTAATGAGTCGTTGGTGCCTTAAAATGTCTAGCATTTCTTTATGATCATATAGGGCGCGCCAATAAGAGAGTGGATGGGTAGTGGTAAGCAGTGCAAAGTCCAAAAACTCTCCGATATCTGTAGGTAGCAGTTGTATTGCTGCGGTTTCTAATTCGTTAAAAAATTCGCCTTCGTCTAGCTCTGAAACAAGCAACTCAAAATTTGGTGTATCAACGATGATATAGCTGTTTGCATCTTTATAATGATACTTTAATGCACTGAGCGCTTGTTTGAGTTTAGTTTCTAAGTGTTCAGCAGGTGCACTCATATAGACTATGATATTCATGTAATCACTTTTAGGTACTGCTGTACAGTTACGGCAAGTCAATGTAATTCCCCCTCTTAAAGGATAGTTGGCATTGAGGGCTTATGTGATATTACCCTATGAAAGCTTTGATACCCTAAAAAAGGGGGCTGATTCAATAGAATCAGTCCTTTTTTTTAGGGTATGAATTATGGAAATAGGTCGAATTGAGGATAATAACATGAAAATCAAACAAGTTGATAAACATTATCTTTATTTAAGGGACGGACAAGTTTGTTACTACTGCGGAAGAAAACTTATGTATGGCAAAGTCAGTCTAGACCACTATTTGCCAAGAAGTGCAGGTGGCACTGACGATGTGTTTAATCTCGTTATTAGCTG
>JBGSUZ010000197.1:0-3943 GCA_041753235.1 Acidaminobacteraceae bacterium | reverse complement strand
CGTTGTAGCAGCGGTGGCAGGAAGAATAACGGGAACTGTAATTGGAGCGGTATTATTTCCGGGAATTGTATTTGGGGTTGTATATGCATTAAAGAAGAAAAAACCTGGCATAATGCTATTCGGTATTCTATTCTTGTTTTTTTCAATGTTTGGATTTAGTGCAAGTATTGAATCGGTTGTGAAAAGTAGCGACCAATTTGATAACTTCAATGAAAAACTCGTCGAAATGCAACAAAAAGCGGCTAACATGGAAGCTTGGGAACCTTATAGTTTTGATGAAAGTACCTATGGTGAGTATGCCGAAATAGGTGAAATTACACAAGATTATTTTATAGCGTACACTCAGTTTAATAGTGAATTAGTGAGTAACATACAAGCCATTAGTGTCAATAAAGTCTTGTCAGTAAGTGTTTTAGGGAGTCATAGTAAAATCCAAAGCGAGATAGCTAATATTGAGCAGTTTGAAGATCAGTTCGACGTATATAAACATGATACAGAGGTACTGGAAGCTGATTATCTAAATAAACTAGATGAATTAAGTGAATGGAGTCGTACTGCAAAAGGATTTCAAGAAGGCTATCTGGAAGGTATAGAAACAAGTCATGAGCAGACAGCTGAAATCTTTGAGAAAACCAGTCAAATGATTGAAGTTACAAAGGAGATTCTCAAGTTCCTAGAAGTAAGGGAAGGGCTCTATGAGGTAGAAAATGATCAAGTCGTTTTCAGCCAAGATTCAGATGTGAAACTGTATAACGATTTAATACAAAAGCTCAATCAAGTCGGAGAAGAACTTACAAAACTTGGTTCTGAAATGACGTCAACGACAGAGCAGTAGAGTGTGAGCAGATTAATAAAAAAGTGCTCCTTAAGAAACGAAAGCGTTCTTGAGGAGCACTTTTTTACATAATTTTAGTTTCGTATAAAGTTGTGTTGAGTTAAAAATGCATTTATTTTCTGATCCAATATTAAAGAAAATTTATGTAAAACGTGAGTCAATTAGTGATGAATTATGGGATGTATTGTTTCTATCTGGTGATAGTGCTTTGTCTAAAGAAACAATGTTGATTAACCCCAAATTAGATGTATACGGAATAATAAGCAAGAAATGGAAAAAATTAAAAACGAAGCAGAAGAAGTACCTTTTGAAGATAAAGATGTTTGTGTAATTGAACTGTGGATATACCAATTGCCAATAAAAAATGATTCGCTACATCCATTAGCGTTGTACATAATGTTTATGCTAGATAACGATGAAAGAATTCAAAAGGAAATTGAAATATTGTTAGAACGTTATTTTGGGGAGTTAAATTAAATTATGGATTTGACATGGCTAGAGCAACAAAAGATATAGATATAGTATTAAGTGTTGAGGCTTTAAGTGATGAATTTGTTAGTCACTTTTGGGCATTTGTTCGAGCAGGTGGTCATAATGCTATCAGGCAATCCACAGGTGAAAGACGGTTTTATAGATTTACAGATCCAACCGATTTGGAGTATCATAAAATGTTAGAAATACTTTCAAATAGACCAGTAATATTTGAAATGGGTGAAGCTAAAAAACATAAAAATGATATTAAAAAGTTTGTAGACGAAATTGTTGATGAGGACACTTTTTTAAGAACTATAGAGGTTCGTGATCTATCCATGCATCAGATTAAAGAAGCGCTATTGAAAGTGTATTGCACTGACTGATAATATGAACACTATAATCCACCATCACCAAACACCCCGAAACGCATTTACCCACTTCGGGGTGTTCCTGTTTTTAAGTCTTCCCATTACCTCAACCTCACCACAAACTCAGTCCCTTCACCCACCACACTTGTGGCGTGAATCGTTCCACCATGCTGCGTCACAATGTCTTTGGCAATGGCGAGGCCTAAACCGTAGCCACCAGTCTCCTTAGAACGGGAGGCGTCCACCCTGTAGAAACGCTCGAAAATCTTATCCAGTTCATGGGCTGGAATGCCAATGCCCGTGTCTTTAATACGACATTCTATTCCCTGATGATGGGTCAAGCTTTCAGATTTTTCTAAGGTTACAGAAACCTGTCCGCCATTAGGGGTATATTTGATGGCGTTATCGATTAAAATGGAAAAGAGCGACTGAATTAGTTTTTTATCGCCAGTGTATTTGACATTTGTAGCAATGTTTGACGTGAGCGCTATGGATTTGGCTTGGGCTATTTTCTGAAGTCGGGCAACTTCATCGGTTAGGAGCTCTGAAATGTTGAAAGGGGCTTTGTTTGACAGCAAGTTGGAACTGTCGCTTCTAGCCAATAAGAGCAAATGATTTACCAAATCACTCATCTTGACGGCCTCCTCTTGAATATCCGCCACCGTTTGGCGCTGGAAGTCGTTTTCAGGCGGCATCTCATCTACCAATACCTCTGCGGAAAGCATGATTACGCTCAGCGGCGTTTTCAATTCATGGGACGCGTTGGCAAGAAACGTTTGTTTGGAGTGGTAAGCTTCTTTGATTGGTCGCAGACTTCGACCTGCTAAAAAATAGCCGAGTACGGCAGACACCAAAATACCTGCTACAAAACTGATGGCAAGAATCTTGAGCAGATTGTCGATGGTTTCAAAGGCGACGGTGACATCTCTCGCCACAGCGTAATAGCCCAAAGTCTGATTCTCAATGACAATGGGCATTTTTCCAATGAGATAATGTAGTTCCGGACTGCCTTGAAGGGACACGACCGTTGGTGCGCCTGAAACGGGAAGGTTCTTGCTCTGAGTCAGCAGTTTGTCAAAAATGACAGCGTTGTCAGACTTTTGCTGAATCAATTGATCCTGTGCGTTAAATATCATGTAGAACTGGAAGGTACTCAGCGTTTGAGGGATGACCAGTTCCTTGGCGGTCGGTAAATTAACCAGTTTGTAAGGTGCGTCCTCGTCGTGACTGCGCTCTTCATCATTGTCTTCGGTAGACGAGTGACTGTCCTGTTCGTAAAGCCACTCTGAACTACCGATGCTTCCCAACATGTGCTGGATTTCGGTTGACAGTTGATAACTATTATAATTAGCCATAATCAAATAAATGCTGGCATTTGTAGCAAGTAGAACCCCAATGAGGATCAGTGTATAGGTTAGCGTCATTTTCATTTGCAAGCGCTTGAACATCTTTAAACCTCCACTTTATAACCAATGCCTCGGACATTCAAAATGACCTGAGTCCCTGCTGATTTCTCAATTTTTTTCCGAAGCAGCCGTATAAAAGCCTCTAAATTATTTTGGCTGACCTCTTGGTCAAGACCCCAAACCCGGTCGAGCATGACTTCTCTTGGAACGATGCGATGATTGTTTTCTAAAAGCAGGCTGAAAACTTGATATTCTCTGTTGGACAAGCCTAAGTCTTCTGAAAGATACAAGACACGCTTGTGCTGTCGGTCTAAGGTAAAAGGCCCAATCACGACAGCGTCCTCCAATAGTTTTTTTGCGCTGCGTCTGCTCAGCGCTTTAACTCTTGCTAAAAGTTCTCTGTATTCAAAGGGTTTGCTTAAATAATCGTCAGCACCATTCTCTAGGCCTTCAATTTTATCGTCATTGGTATCTTTAGCGGTGAGCATGAGAACACCACAGTTTTGACCCGCTAGGCGGAGCTCTCGTAGCACCTCTATACCACTTTTATTGGGCATCATCCAGTCGAGAATTACCACATCGTAGTGGTTCATAGAGGCATAAAGCAAAGCTTCTGCACCATCTTGGCGTGATCGACTGGATAGCCGTCTTTCCCGAACATATGGATCAGAAGCTTTGCAATTTTAGGATCATCTTCTGCAAGTAAAATGAGCACGGTATCACTCCTAGTTTAATCATCATCGCCGTCGTGATCGTCTTCTTGATTATTATCATGATCATCATCATTGACGTGACTTTGTGGTTTGGTTGCTGTTGTGCCAGTTGTTCCCGCTGTACTCGGAACCATTTGTTTGCCGATT
>JBGSUZ010000196.1:0-10631 GCA_041753235.1 Acidaminobacteraceae bacterium | reverse complement strand
GTGAAATTTGGAAGTAGCAAGATAGTGATTATAGGGTTTGATGGTGCAATTTATGAGAACGAGTTATATGCAAAGGGTTATGATGAAGAGAGACATGCCAATGAATTGGTAAATTTGAATAAAGATAATCTTGTTAAAACTTTAGACATATACAGTCAAGAGGTATATACCAATAGAGGTTTTTTAATGAATAAGCATCAATTGGAAATGGTAATGAAAAATAACCCAGGTGTTGAGTTTATTAATGCAACTGAAGGGGGTATTCTTACTGATTATGTTAAAATTAAAAATCTTGAAGATGTGATTAATGAAGATTTAACAAATACTCAAATTTCTATGCAAATTCAAGCGGTTCACTTTGACTATAATATTGAGGAATATACTGAAGAATTAAAATATTTTTTAAGTACAATGAAAAAAGATAATGAAATGGTTCTCAATACTTTAAAGTGCAAACTTAAAGTACTTCATAGTATTAAGCAACTTAGCGATAAAAAAGAAAAAGTGAACTATGTAGAAAGGGAACTCAATTATATTGAGAAAAGCCATTCTGAATTTGAGGGAATAGATATTTATAATAAAATGATAAGTATTAATTTAAAAGATATTTTACTTGTTATTGGTAATGAAAATAAACATACCGGACTAAGTGGTGTTGATAAAAACAATGTTAGAATAAAAAAATATAATGAGATGTATGGTATAATAATGGATTATTGTTTATTTTTGAACGATTTAGTGGTAGAAAAAATTAAACTGGTGCAGTGAGTTGTATACAAGTGTTTAGGAAGTGATTATATGTTTATTGTTTACTATACTGATTGTATGTCAATAAGCCCAGCAGAATTAGACTGTAGTGAATACTACCCTCAACTTGTAAAAAGAGAGTTATCAGATATTTCATACGAAGTATTTGCTCAATCCGGTGCAACAACAACTGATTCATTGAGTGATTTAGACAAAATAATAGGTTTAGGTCCCGAATTAGTTATTTATGCATATGGTGTGAATGATGCTTTGCCAAGAGGATTACAAAGAGAAACTAGAGCAAAATTAATTCGTTATATGTATAACATGAAGCTTAATCATGTTCAGCGATTATGGGCTAGGAAGTATTTACTAAATCCATTGGAGTACATTTCTCAGTTAATTAGGCCTATTAAACAATATGTTGCACTTGATGAATCCAGAAATAATTTTTTAAACGTGATGAATAGTTGTAAACAATCCAATATTGATTTAGTAGTGCTCAATATAGCCCCTGTTAAAAACTATAGATTTATTAATTCGGATAAGTTTATTAATAACTATAATGATATGATTTTAGCGATATGCAATGAACACAATGTGCGTTGTATTGATGTTTTCCAATTATTTAAAAATGAGAAGTCTAGTTTGACACTAGCAACAGATCAGTTTCATTACGGCTTGAGAGGTCATGTTATAGTGTCCCAAGAAATTATCAAGTCTATCATAGATTAACATTAAATGAGCAAATTAATTCTGGGGGCTAACGTTATGAGCAAAGTTCTAGTTACAGGTGCAGATGGCTTTATTGGAAGTCACTTAACAGAGGCGTTAATAAGGGAAGGTCATGAAGTTAAAGCATTTGTATACTACAATTCATTTAACTCGTGGGGGTGGTTAGATTCACTTCCGAAAGAGATTCTGAAAGAAATACAAATATTTTCTGGTGATATTAGAGATCCTAATGGTGTTAGAGCGGCTATTAGTGGAATGGAAGAAGTATTTCACCTTGCTGCATTAATCGCTATTCCCTATAGTTATCATTCACCAGATACATATGTGGATACAAATATTAAGGGTACTTTAAATGTACTGCAGGCTGCGAGAGATTTCCAATTATCAAGAATAATGATTACTTCTACATCAGAAGTCTACGGGACTGCTCAATATGTTCCTATAGATGAAAAACATCCATTTCAAGGCCAATCGCCTTACTCTGCTACGAAAATTGGAGCGGATAGGTTGGCTGAATCGTTTTATAAAAGCTTTAATTTACCAGTAACAATTGTGAGACCATTTAATACATTTGGACCAAGACAGTCAAGTCGTGCAGTTATACCAACTATTATTACACAACTGTTAGCAGGAAAAACGGAAATTGAGTTGGGTTCACTGACGCCAACACGAGATTTTAACTATGTCAAAGACACGGTAAATGGATTTATAGAGATTGCAAAATCCAGTAGGACTATAGGAGAAGAAATTAATATCGCAACTCAAAAGGAAGTATCCATAGGTCAATTAGCTGAAATGCTGATTGCTCAGATCAATCCAAACGCGCAAATCATCTGTGAGGAACAACGGCTAAGACCTGAAAAAAGTGAGGTTAATCGACTTTTAGGCTCAAATGAAAAGATTATGAATTTAACAAAGTGGTGCGCTAAATATACCTTGGAACGAGGTCTAGAAGAAACCATAGATTTCTTTAAGAATAATCTTCATAGATATAAAATAGACATTTACAATATATAGAGAGGTGAGCTCATGAACAAGAGAAATATCCCTTTATCTGTACCAAATTTAAGTGGAAATGAGTTAGAATATGTTACAAATGCCGTCGAAACTGGATGGGTTTCGACGAGTGGGCCATATGTAGATCAATTTGAGCAGCAAGTTGCGGCTTATGTCAAATCTAACGGAGCGGTGTCTTGTCAAAATGGAACGGCGGGTTTACATATTGCATTAAAGCTGTGTGGTGTAACACAAGCTGATGAAGTTATTGTGCCTGCGCTGACGTTCATAGCTGCAGTCAATCCAGTCAAGTATTTAGGTGCAGAGCCGGTATTTATGGATTGTGATGATTCTTTAATCTTGGATATTGAGAAGTTAGCGAAGTTTTGTGAAAATGAATGTTTGTTCACTGAAAATAGACTGATTAACAAGCAAACTAAAAAACAAATCAAAGCGATTATTATTGTTCATGTTTTTGGAAATTTGGCTGACATGGAAGCGCTCATGGTGATTGCGAATAAATTTAATTTAAAAGTTATTGAGGATGCAACAGAAGCTATTGGTAGTTATTATTTAAATGGTATATACAAAGATAAATTTGCTGGAACTATTGGTGATGTGGGTGTTTATTCGTTTAATGGAAATAAAATCATTACTACAGGTGGTGGTGGAATGATTGTTTCCAACGATATTGAACTATTGAAAGAAGCTAAACATCTGACAACACAAGCTAAAATAGATGAGTTATATTATACGCATGACGAAGTTGGTTATAACTATAGAATGACGAATTTACAAGCAGCACTAGGTTTAGCACAATTAGAGCAACTGGAAACCTTTATTTTAGCCAAGAAAACTAATTATGAGTATTACAAGCAAAATATTCAAGGTATAGAAGGTCTGAGTATGCTTGATTTTAAAGAGACAATAAGGCCAAATTATTGGTTTTATTCACTTTATATAGATGAAAATTATAGCTTAAACAAAGATGAACTTATCAAATCCTTATTTACGAGAGGCGTTCAAGCGAGACCTATTTGGGGTTTAATTAATGATCAAAAACCCTATGAAAGTAATCAAACTTATAAAATAGAAAAAGCAAGACTATATCAAAAACATATATTGAATATTCCATGTAGCTCAAGTTTGACCTTATCTGATGTAGATTATGTATTAAGCTGTTTAAGACATCCAGAGAAGGCTTAAGTTCGTTATGAAAGGGGTATTAAATGGATGTTAAAGAATACCTAGTTGATGAAAATGCTACAATGTTAGAAGCGATGGCTCAACTGGATAAAATCGCAAAAAAAGTTCTTTTTGTTGTGTCCGAGGGCGCTTTTGTTGGCGCTATTACAGACGGAGATATACGTAGGTGGATTCTGAAAAAAGGGAACCTAGAGGCGAAGGTTAAAGATATTGCGAATTATGAGCCAAAGTATTTGAAAGAACATGAAAAATTGGATGCGAAGTCATACATGAGACAACATACAATTGATGCATTACCAATTGTGAATGATAATAATGACATAATAGATGTCGTTTTGTGGAGTAATAATTTAAGCCAACCTAAAATTTCTATAAATATTCCAGTAGTGGTTATGGCAGGAGGATTTGGGAGTAGGCTGTATCCATATACAAAGATACTACCTAAGCCACTTATTCCTATAGGCGATATTCCAATAGTGGAACACATTATGAATAGGTTTCATCAGCAAGGTTGTGAAAAATTCTATTTGATAGTTCATCATAAAAAAAATATGATTAAAGCATATTTCAATGAAATTATTGCAAGTTATTCTGTAGAATTTGTTGATGAAGAAAAACCTTTAGGTACAGGTGGGGGGTTGGGTTTACTAAAAAATAGTATTGATTCAACTTTTATACTCACAAATTGTGATGTTTTAATAGATGAGAATTACGAGAAAATTTATAATTATCATAAAAAAGAAAAGAATTTAATTACAATGGTCTGCTCATTAAAGGTAGTAAAAATACCATATGGTGTTATTGAAATAAATGAACTTGGTGCTATAGAGAGTATGAAAGAAAAACCAGAACTATCTTTTTTTACAAATACAGGAATGTATTTTGTAGAGCCTAGAGTTATAGCGGAATTAAAAGTAGATGAAACCATTGGATTTCCAGATATTATTGAAAACTATATAAAAAGCGGTGAAAAAGTAGGCGTTTTCCCGATTAGTGAAAGTAGTTGGCTTGATATGGGACAATTTGATGAAATGGAAGAAATGAAAAAAAGGTTGGAAAACAATGAATAGAAAATTATTGCTGGTAGGCGGTGGCGGACATTGTAAGTCTATACTGGATAGTCTTCTATCTTTAAACGAATATGAAGAAATTGGAATTGTTGATAAAAAAGAATGTTTTGGCAAACAATGTTTGGGTGTAACAATAGTGGGTTCTGATGATGATTTAAGAGATTTGTTTTTAGCGGGTTATACCCATGCATTTATTAGTATAGGCAGTATTGGGGATAGTGGTGTTAGAATAAGATTATATCAGTTATTAAAAGAAATTGGTTTCATTATTCCTAATATTATTGATCCCACTGCTATAGTAAGTAAGTATGTGTTTATGGGTGAAGGTGTATTTGTTGGGAAAAAAGCTGTAGTGAATGCGACATCAATTATCGGCAAATGCGTTATTATTAATTCGAGTGTTACAATTGAACACGATTGCGAAATTATGGACTTTGCGCATGTAGCAACAGGTGCAGTCTTATGTGGTGGCGTTAAAGTGTTCGAAAATACCCACATTGGAGCGAATTCAACTATAAAGCAAGGTGTTACTATTGGACCTAAAACATTAATAGGAATGGGAAGTGTTGTTCTCAACAATATTAGAGGTGGTATTGTTGCATATGGTATTCCTTGTAAAGAGGTAAATAAAACATGAGTGTATTTATAATTGCTGAAGCAGGTGTTAATCATAACGGAAGTTTAAGCCTAGCTAAAAAACTTGTTGATGTAGCAAAAGAAGCTGGTGCTGACTGTGTAAAATTTCAAACCTTTATAGCTGAAAATATTGTTTCGAAGTCTTCTGAAAAAGCTGATTATCAAAAACAATTTACCGACGTTAGTGAATCACAATATGATATGTTAAAAAAACTTGAGTTATCATTTGATGATTTTATTGAATTAAGTGATTATTGTAAAATGAAAGAAATTGAGTTTTTATCTACAGCATTTGATATTGAGAGTGTAGCATTTTTAAGTAATATTGGTATGCAAAGATGGAAAATCCCATCAGGTGATATTACAAATCTGCCATACCTCATTGAGATTGCTAAATTGAATAGTCCTGTGATACTCTCAACGGGGATGTGTTCTATTGAAGATATTGAATGTGCTATCAACGTGCTTCATCAACATGGTGTATGCGAACTTACAGTTCTTCACTGTACAACTGAATACCCTGCTCCCTTTGAAGACATAAATCTAAAGGCCATGAGTACAATACAAAAACTGTTTAATGTAACTGTAGGTTACTCAGACCATACAAGCGGAATAGAAGTAGCCATTGCGGCAGTTGCTCTAGGCGCGAATGTAATAGAAAAGCATTTTACATTAGACTGCAGTATGGTAGGGCCCGATCATAAAGCGAGTATTGAACCGCATGAGCTTAAGGCAATGGTGAGTGCTATAAGGCATATTGAAAAAGCTTTGGGGGATGGGAATAAGAAAATAACCAGTTCAGAGCTTAAAAATTTAAATGTTGTAAGGAAAAGCGTAGTTGCAAAACATACTATCAAAAAAGGAGAATTGTTTTCAGAAGAGAATCTGACAACAAAGCGTCCTGGCAATGGCATAAGCCCAATGCAATGGTATGAGTTAATTGGACGAAAAGCGGTTAAAGATTTTGAGAAAGATGAGTTAATTATACTATGAAGATAATAAGTGTTCTAACCGCAACTAGAGCAGAATATGGATTGTTAAAACCAATCATTAGTAAACTGATTGAATTAAATGAGTTTGATATTCGAGTGGTTGTTACAGGCGCGCATTTGTCACCAGAATTTGGTTTAACTTATAGAGAAATAGAGAATGACGGATTTGTTATCGACAAAAAAATTGAAATATTATTAAGTGCAGATACCCCATCAGCCATTTCTAAAAGTATGGGAATAGCTATGATTGGTTTTGCAGATTACTTTAGTGAGTTAAATCCAGACATACTGATCATTTTAGGAGATAGATACGAAACACTTGCTGTTGCAACTGTTGCAATGAATCAAAGAATTCCAATAGCTCATCTTTATGGTGGTGAAGCAACTCAAGGTGCAATAGACGAGTCAATTCGTCATGCTATAACAAAAATGAGTTATCTTCATTTTACAAGTACAGAAAAATATCGTAATAGGGTGATTCAGTTAGGTGAAACGCCTAATAGGGTTTTTAATGTGGGCTCAATAGGCGTTGAAAATGTCCGTCATGAACAATTGTTTAATAAGTGCGAATTGGAACAAAGTTTAAAGTTTTCATTGAATAAACCCTATGCGGTTGTAACGTTTCATCCAGTAACGTTAGAAGATGATGCTTCTAAAGCTCAGCTAAATGAATTATTAGAGGCTATAATGATTCATGATGAGTACAACTATATATTTACAAAAGCTAATTCTGATATGCATGGAAGAATTATTAATCAAATGTTGGAGTCATTTGCTTCAACACATATGAATTGCAAGGTTTTTACATCACTAGGCGTTAAATTATACTTAAGTGCGGTTAAACATGCATCTTTGGTTATTGGAAATTCTTCTAGTGGTATTATAGAAGCACCCTCTTTTAGGGTGCCAACCATTAATATTGGTGACCGACAGTTAGGGCGGATTCAGGCGCCAAGTGTTATAAATTGCTTGCCAGAAACAGATTCAATACATAAGGCAATTGTAATGGCGACTTCACCAGAGTTTAGAAACGTTGTTCGAAATACTATTAACCCATATGAAAAAGAGAATACATCTTCAGTAATCGTTGAAAAAGTAAAAATGCTTTTAAAAATGGATAAGGTGGAGTTAAAAAAAAGTTTTTTTGATCTTCAAAATGTTTTTTATTGATAAGCCTATAATAGGAACATCGGTGGGGAATAAATATGAGAAATTTAGCAATTATACCTGCCCGAAGTGGATCCAAAGGACTAAAAGATAAAAATATTAAGCTTTTAGGAAAAAAACCACTTATGGCATATACTATTGATGTTGCAATTTTATCAGGTTTATTTGATAAAGTTGTAGTATCAACGGATTCAGCTGTTTATGCTGAGATAGCAACAAAGTGTGGTGGAGAAGTGCCCTTTCTAAGACATGAAGATTTAGCAAGTGATACAGCATCCCCTTGGGATGTTGTACGCTCAGTTGTTAGTTTTTATGAAAATATAGGTGAAGTATTTGATACCGTGACTTTATTGCAACCAACGTCGCCTTTACGAACATCAGCAAACATTATTTCAGGATTTGATGTTATGAAAAAATATGATGCGAATGCAGTAATTGCTGTTTGTAAAACGGATCATTCTCCGCTGTGGTCAAATGTTTTACCAGAAGATGGATTAATGTCACATTTTATTAAGCCAGAAGTTATTGGCGTGCCAAGGCAGTCATTGCCTCATTACTATCGAATAAATGGGGCACTTTACTTAGTTAAAACCAATTATATTATGAGGACTGATAATATATTTTCAGAAAAATGCTATGCCACTATAATGAGTAAAGAAGATTCGATCGATATAGACGATGAGTTTGACTTTATGATTGCAGAAGCGAGGTTGCAATATAAACTAGCTATGAAATCAGAATAAATATAAACAAAATTAGTATTATGGTGGATATTTATGTAATCCGTAAATTGTAGAATAAAGCAATGCATTCAGCTAATTATTTTTTGCAGAAATGCCGATAATAATCTAGGAGTAAAAAATAAATCAAGGGAGTGAGTGGGTATGAAAATTGGTAATATCGGAAATAATTCTGTTGCAACAAATGTCCAGAAAGTTGAACCGGCAACAATTCCACATAGCACTAGTACACAGGCTGACAGCGGAGTTAAGGCTGTCCACTCCTCAACACAGGATTCAATTGTAATTTTTGGTTCGAAATCAGAAGAAAATTTTAGTAGAAATTCGGAAGATGTGCTAGATGAATCCTTAAAACAGGCTAATCAAACACTAAAACAGTATAATCGCGTAATTGATCGCACAATACATGAAGGTACGAAAGCTGTTATTTATACAATTCGGGATACAAAAACAAATGAAGTTATTGCGGAGTTTCCTTCAAAAAAAATTCAGGATATGATGGCTAAAATGTGGGAAATAGCAGGCATGTTTATTGATGATAAGGCTTAGTTAATTGTAGGAGGTGTTATAAATGGCTGTAAATCGTGTAAATGGATTTTCTAATTTTGACGTTGAAGGCATGGTCACTAAAATGATGGATGCTGAAAAAATAAAATTGACAAAAGTTCAGCAGAGTAGACAATATCGAGTTTGGGAGCAAGAAGCATATCGAACAATTACCGATCAACTTAGTTCATTCAAAAGTGACTATTTTGATGTAATTAAGCCAGATAGTAACTTTAGATCTTCATCGATGTTTGCAAAGTTTACGACATCAGTAACGATCAATGGAGTAGCAAGTAGTGCTGTTTCTGTTACAGGGAATGCTGATTTACAAAATTTTGATATGCAAATTGAATCTATTACTCAAATTGCATCAAAAGATACGTACAAGAGTGAAGTTCTTGATTTTGATGCAATTATGAGCAAGGACTTTGGTGCTGACTTTGCTGTAGATAAACCTGCGATTTTCAAAACAACACTTACAATTGGAACTACCTCAAAAACAATTGAAGTTGATATGGCAGCAATTGCGAATGAAACACAATTTAAAGATGCCTTAAATTCAGAAATAATAAATGAATTTGGTGCACAATATAGTTCTGTAGTAAGCGTAGAGAATAATCAAATAAAATTTAGATCAGCAGGGAATACAGTGACTCTATTGAATCAGACTGGGTTCGAAACATCTCTCAGTTGGTTAGGTGTTACTTCGGGAACGAGTAGTTCTTCATATCAGTCGAAGTCACTTGAAGAATTATTCAGCTTATCTGATGATGATCTTACTACAATGAAAATTAATGATAAAAGTTTAGCAGAGATGGGTGTCTTAAAAAGCGATAGTCTAGCAAAGTTAATGCTGAAGGTGAACAATGGCAACGTTGGCGCAACAATGGCTTATGATAGTTTAACGGATCAATTAAAAATAAATTCTTCAAAAGAAGGATCATCAAATGCACTGACTTTGAGCACAGAACTTAAAGATAAGCTAAAGTTAACTGCTGGTACACATGATGTGGCAAAAGATGCTGTTTTTTCTATGAATGGTGTTAGTGTTGTTAAAAGTGAGAATTCATTTACAATTAATGGCGCCACAATTACATTGAACTCAGTTCATGAAGCTGCAAGTGGTACTTTAAAAATGAACTTCAAAGTAGATACTGATAAGATTGTGGATAAAATTAAGAGCTTTGTTGATGTATATAATAATCTTATTAGCACTACCTATGGGAAAATTAACGAAAAAGTGTATAGAAGTTATCAACCTTTAACTGATGATCAAAAAAAAGAAATGACTGATGATCAAATAAAACTATGGGAGGATAAATCTAAAAGTGGTATCCTGAGAAATCATACAGATGTTGAAAATGTGGCGATTAAAATGAGAAGAGCACTTTCAGATGCAGTGGAAGGTTCTGGTATAACTCTGGCTCAGTTAGGTATTGAAACTTCTTCGAATTATAAAGAAAATGGAAAATTAGTAATCAAAGATGAAGCAAAGTTAAGAAAAGGCATTGAAAATAATTTCACAGATGTAGTTCGTTTGTTTTCAAATGAGTCAGATAAAGTGTATCTTGATTCGGCCAATACTGAAGAACGTTATCGTGAAAATGGTCTTGGAAATAGACTTTATGATATTATTCAGGATGCTGTTAGAACAACACGTGATGACAAAGGGAAAAAAGGTGTTCTTGTTGAGGCTGCAGGACTAAAGAATGATTTAAGCAATATAACGAGTACTCTCTCTAAGAAAATTACTGATTATGATGATAAGATAACGACACTATTGAAATATTTATCCG
>JBGSUZ010000195.1:0-7628 GCA_041753235.1 Acidaminobacteraceae bacterium | reverse complement strand
AAAACTACCATCAGTAAGATCGCTAAGGGCTTCATCAGTTTTTGAGATGCTTTCATGTTATATGCCTCTATCTTTCTATTCATCGTTTTAAAATGCATAAAATTTCCTTATAACTAAACAAACAGTCAACCTATTCCATTTTAATACAATAAACTTCCATTTAAAAGTAATATCTAAAAATTTTTATATATTAACATAAAAAAGCACACTCAAGCAAACTCTGCTCAAATGCGCTTCAATATAATCTGTGATTAATTGCTACCCCTCATACCCATTCGGATTCTGTTTCTGCCAGTTCCATGAACTCGCACACATTTCCTCTAGGCTATGCTCTGCTTTCCAGCCCATGACTTCATAGGCTTTAGTCGCATTGGAATAGCACGTGGCAATGTCGCCAGGTCTGCGGTCTTTGATTTGGTATGGAATGGTCACGCCCGTGGCTTTTTCGAAGGTCTTTACTACCTCTAAAACTGAATAGCCCGTGCCTGTGCCTAAATTAAATATTTGTATGCCGCCTTGCTCAACAATCTTAAGCGCATCCATGTGCCCTTTCGCAAGGTCAACCACATGGATGTAGTCTCTGACGCCTGTTCCATCTACCGTGTCGTAGTCATTGCCGAAAATGCCAAGTGTCTCGCGTTTGCCGCTGGCTACTTGGGTGATAAACGGCATCAAGTTATTTGGAATGCCGTTCGGGTCCTCACCTATCATACCGCTCTCATGAGCGCCAATCGGGTTGAAATAGCGAAGGAACACAAACTGGAAGCTTGGATCAGACACCTGTATGTCTGTGAGTATTTGCTCTATCATCAGCTTACTTTGACCATAAGGGTTCGTCGCACTTAGTGACAAATCTTCGCTAAGTGGTGACACGTTATGAAGTCCGTAAACCGTTGCAGACGAACTGAAGATTAAGGACTTAACTTGTTTCTCCTGCATGACTTCACAGAGGGTCAATGTACTGAGCAGGTTATTTTTATAGTATTTTAGTGGCATAGCTACCGACTCACCTACAGCTTTGAGACCTGCAAAGTGAATGACTGCCTCAATGGCCTGTTCATCGAATATGCGTCTGAGGGCAGCTGCATCGGTTACATCGGCTTCATAGAACACAAAGTCTTTGCCTGTAATAGCTCTAATACGGTCTAGTACCACAGGCTTGCTGTTGCTGAAGTTGTCTGCTATAACCACTTCATAACCCGCGTTTAAAAGCTCCACAGTTGTGTGACTGCCAATATAGCCCGCACCGCCTGTAAGTAGTATTTTACCCATGTTAGCCACGTTCCTTTTCGACAATTTCCTCTAAGTAGTTTAGGAAGTGTTCCCTGAGTTCAGGACGTCTGAGCGCATACTCTACAGTTGCTTCCAAGAAGCCCTGTTTGTCACCCACATCATAACGTCTGCCTTCAAAGACGTACGCGTACATAGCTTCCTTTTTTGCCAATTCTTTGAGTGCGTCAGTCAGCTGAATTTCACCATTTTTACCTGGTTTGGTGTTTTCAAGTATTTCAAAAATAGCTGGGTTGATTATGTAACGCCCTAAAATCGCCACGTTGGAAGGTGCTTCTTCTGGTGACGGCTTCTCAACCAAGTCCTTAACCTTGTAAATGCGGTCTTCAATGAACTTACCGTCCACAATCCCGTATTTGTTCACTTCCGATGGTGGTACTTCTTGAACGCCTAAAATAGACGTCTTATATTCGTCGTAAGCTTCAATCATTTGTCCAAGACAAGGTTTTTGCGAGTAGACAATATCATCGCCTAAAAGTACTGCAAACGGCTCATTGCCAATAAAGCTCTTCGCACAAAGCACTGCATGTCCAAGGCCCTTAGGCTCAATTTGGCGCACATAGTGGATTTGTACCATGTTGGAAATGAGGCGTACTTCTTCAAGTTGCTCAATTTTGCCCTTAGACTCAAGCTCTAGCTCCAGTTCAACAGACTTGTCAAAATGATCCTGAATAGAGTTCTTGTTCCGCCCGATGATGACCAGTACTTCCTCTATGCCAGAAGCTACAGCCTCTTCTATAATATATTGCAAGGTTGGCTTGTCCACGATAGGCAGCATTTCCTTTGGTTGTGCTTTAGTTGCCGGCAGGAAGCGGGTACCTAAGCCCGCAGCCGGTATAATCGCCTTTCTGACTTTCATGATGGAATCCCTCCGTTTTCATATGGTTATATATTTTGAAATACGAGTATTACAACTTCTTAAGTTAAAATAATTATACCACTAGTAGTCCATAACTGTATATCATTCCATATTCTTAGTAAAAAGACAGCCTCAGTTCATAATTCCAACTGAGGCTGTTCTTAATATTGTTGAAAATAAGTTATGGCTACCTTCCTTAAATCTGGAGATTAATTTTGGAAAGTTTTATAGAGAACTGCAGATACTTCTGCTCTTGTAGTAGCATCGTTAGCTCTGAATTTACCGTTGCCACCTTGCATGTATGCTTTAGCAACAACTGAGTTAACCGCATTTGATGCCCATGCAGGAATGTCTGCTTGGTCAGCAAATTGTGTTGCAGTGCCGTCAGCAAGTTTAAGTGCTTTTTGCATCATAACAGCCATTTCAGCTCTTGTGATTTGCTTGTTTGGTTCGTATTTGCCACCAGCGTAGCCACTTACAATACCCATATCCTTAACTGCTTGGATATAGCTAGCTGCCCAATGATCGTTTTGAACGTCATTGAAGCTACCGTTGTAAGCTTTTGGTGTTAAACCAATCGTTTTAGCAATCATAACCGCGAATTCAGCTCTTGTTACAGTCTGCTCAGGTTTAAATACATCACCTTCGTAGCCTTTAACAACATCTTTAGCGCTTAATGATGCAACAAATTTAGCTGCCCAGTGGTTGTCCATGTCTTTGAGTTCAACAATTCTTTCCACAACTGCGTATTGACTAAAGTGAGTCAAGTTACCAATAAGTTGATTGTTTTCAATTCTGTTACCAACAACTTCAATGTCGCCAGCTGCTTTTAAGTAAACTAAAACAGTCTTGTCATTGTCTAAGTTAAGACCTGCTAATGAAACTTTTACAGTAACTGGTGCTGTAAAAGTAGTGATATTTGTTTTACCAGCTTTAGTTTCCATATTGAGCGTAAAGTCTAATACTTTAGCTGTTTTAGAAACACCTGCGCCAGCTGCTACTTTAACGTCAGTAGGCTTAACAAGCTTTGATTCAAAGTTTATTTTAGCAGTACCATCTATTAAGTTGAAGTTTTCAACCGGAAGTGCTACTCTTACTTCTGCAGTTTCAAGAACAATTTGTGCTGACTTGCCTTGAAGTGCTTTGAGTGCATCTACTGGAAGAGCCATTTTGAAATCTGCTGTTTTTACATTAGGTAATTCGAATACGATTTCAATTTTTTGACCTTGAGTACCAGGTGCTTTTAACAAAGTTTCAATTGCTTTAGTTAAGTCAGCTGACTTAGCTTCTAAAACTACTGTCGTACCTTCTACTGTTTGCGTAACCGCATCTGCAGAGAGTTTTGTTACAGCATTGCCAGTGCTTGGATCAACTGTAGCTGTAGTTGAAGTTTGCTTGCCTGTGTTCGCAGGCGTTACAGGCGCTGAAGTTGCTGCTGAGCCGCCACCTGAGTTGCTGCCACCAGAATTGCTACCGCCGTTGCCTTTGTCGTCTTTATCAGTAGCTTTTGCAACGTAACCACCAATTACACTAGCCATTTCTTTTGCAGAAGCAGCTGCGTGTTCTTGGTTGAGGTACTTTTCAGTTAAGTTTGCAAGACCGTTTAAAACTGTCAAGTGACCAGCACCAAATTTAACCGCTGTGCCAGTTTTAGGATTTGCTAACTTTTGGTTGATTGTGTCAATAACGTTGTTGTTCACGTAAAGATCGATATCAGATCTGTTAGCGCCATCTGTAGCAAATTGATTATTTACCATTAACGCATCCATAACATTTAAGAAAACAAGACCTTTTTCGTAATCAGTTGCGCCGTATGGTGCAAATGCTGCTTTGAATTCTGTTGGAAGAACTGCTACCAACTCAGCGAAATCTTTGTTAACTTGCTCTTTTGCAGCTGCACTGTCTTTATCAGCTAAATCAACAAAGTTAACTAACTTGCTGCCAGTGTAATGGTTAAGGAAAATGTCTCTTGACTTAGCCATTGTTGCTTTAAGATTAGTTCTGTCGAATCCGTACTCAGCCATAACAGCCTTTCCATCAGCGCCTAATCCAGCATAGAACTCATCAACGCGCGCAGTAAGCTTTGCATCGTCCTTAAGTGAGTTTGCTTGATTTTCAAGTGCTAAAAATACTTCTGTCGTAGCGACTTTTTTACTTTCCGCCATTGTTACCAGTTTGTCCAGAAAACCTGAATATGTAACTGGTGCTGCAAATGCCGCCGTGCCAACGAAAGACGTGGCCGATAAGCTAAATGCTAAAAATAGTGCTGTAAAACGCTTCATAAATGCCCTCCTGTTTCAAAATATTAGTCTAGTGCTAAACGAATCATTGCCCAAGCCTCTCCAAAGCTTAAAGCTTGATTCGGTTTTAACGTACCATCGGTGTAACCTTTAACAATCTGATTAGAGACTAACGCCAGAACACAGGTCTGCTGATTCTCACTAAGCATCTGCATATCTGTAAACTGGCCGCTCATTGACTTTGGCACTGCAGTATTATTTAATTGCATTGCGTCATAGAGTAGTCTCATCGCATCTATTCGGCTAATTGGTTCATCCTTTGCAGTCATCAAAGAATCATCTTGCAAAGAAGTACTTAAATTAAACCCATCTGTTAAAAGTTCTAATAATTCGCGACTGCTTATTACTTCATTTGGGTCTTGATCTAACAAATGAGCTTGATCAAATCCTTTTTCCTCGGTCAACCACTGAACATGATTACTTGTCCAATGCGCTTTGACATTTAAGCCATTGCTCTTTTCGTATGCGCTTTTCAACATTTTTTCAAAGTCTGCCTTCGCATTGGTAGGTGCCTTGACCTTGCCGCTGCCATCTGCAAGTGGTATAACCTCCTGCCCTACAATCACTGCACTGTCATAGTGCATCAGTAACTCGTGGGCATTCTTATAGGCCTTTTGGTTCAGTTCACTTAACAACTGCTGTCTATCCTGTACTGGCATTTGAGCAATCGCGTCTAGTCCACCGATAAAATCATCTACTGTAAAGCCGTTTGAGGCTAAATAGTTGCGTTCATTGTCCCCCATCATTTTCCTAAACAGACACTTTAATTCCGCTAAGTCCTTAGATGAAGGGTTTTCTAGATACTGCGTCATTAGCATGACTGCTGTTCTAGATAGTTGTTCATTTTGCTGCATGAGTTCGAGAAACAACGTCGGTCGGTCAAGTACCGTTGCATACACCGTACCGTGAAGCGTAAATAGACTAAGGCCTACTAAACTTACCGCCAACCATTTTCGTTTCATAAAACCCCTCACTTTCTGAACTATTCGTAACGTTCAACAAGCTTATATAGCATGGTTAAAAACTCCGCCCGGGTTACCGTCTCTGTCAAATGCTTGTCACCATTTTGATCACCAAGCATTAAGTTACCCTCAAGATCATTTATACCCAGTTGCTTGCCCAAAGTGGTCAGTGTTTTAAATACTTGTTCGCGAGTCATTTTCTCATTTGGCTTAATACTTTCAAATGCCTCAGAGAACCAAGTATGTTCAGTACCAGATGCATAAAAAGGCTCATACCACTCTGACTTAGCTGCAATTGCCTTGTCACTTTGGTCTGAACTTGGCTTCATATAGAACGTCTTCATGAGCACGGTAACGACTTCCGCTTGGCTAATCGTCGCGTTAGGCTCCATTTTTTGAGCCGCTTTGCCTGTTACGATTCCTCTGTCAACAAAATAGTTCACATAAGGTTTTGCCCAATGTTCTTTTAAATCAGTGAAGTTTTGTGTACTTGCTGGTACAGATTTTTTAATCTCAGCAGCTGCCCAGAGACTCGTCTGCTTCAATACTTCCACTGGTTTTTGAACCGGACTTTCAGGGGTGCTTGGCGCAATGACAATGCCACCGCTAGCACTACCACCAGAAGAACTTACCCCTGAACCACCGCCAGAAGGCTGGCTTGGCGAAGTGGAAATGACCGTCTGTTTTGACGCATTAAGCGCTAGTACAGCAGATTTATCCCCTGCTACAACATAATCAATCAATTGGCAACGCTCATTAGGCGTCCAAGTTTTTAATTTGTCAAAATTTTGTGCTATTTTTTCATCTGACAATCCCATAGATGCTAATTCCTGCTTTTGGGCTTCTGATAATAAGCTTACATAGGCCCTCTTAGCAACATCTAGGCTCTTATTATCCACCATATATTGTTTGAAGCTCTCGCCATAACGCTGTTTTTCAGAAGCACTTTTCTCATCAAATTTGTTCCAAAGGTAATCTAAATAGGTCGTGTCTAATGAATCTGCATACACGTTGCCGTTTAAAGCAATTAACAACCCTAAAGTAATGCCCATTAATTTTCTTTTCACAAATAATCCTCCCGCCAATGCCTATTGCTTTAATAGACCGAGAAAATAGCTTCTTCGGCCTTCTTTTGTATCCGCATATTCTGCTCTTGCCACTTTAACGCTGTCAATCGTTAGCTTTTCTTTTTCTAACGCCGTCTGTAAATCATATAACACTGCATTTACATCCTCATCTGACTGGGTTTCAAGGTCGTTAATCTGATTGGCATATTTGACATAGAGTTTATTTCTGTCTTCTTTGCTCTTTACGTTCTTTAGTTCCTCTCTAGCCATAATAACCTGACTTTTGAGCTTAGATTCATAATAGCCTTGAAGTGCCGATAATTGTGCCCTATATTTTTCCACCAGTTCAGCTTCACCACTTGCATCAGCGCCACTGTCCAATTTTTGACCACCCTCTGTTGTCGTCGTATTCTTTACGTCGGGTGCTTTATCATCTTTCGCAGTACTTGTGCTTTCAATCTTCGCTGTAGTCGTCTCCCCACCTTCGGACTGACCCGAAAGTAGTTCTTCACTAGTTGCTTCAACCGTTGCAACCTGAGTCGTTTCTTCAACTTCGCCGACACTTTCAGGTTGCTTAATGCCTAAAACATCGACTTTATAGTCATTAACCTGTTCTCTGACCTGTGGATTCAATGCCATGACAATACTCGCCGTAAGCACTACCACACCCATTAGACTTGCCGTAGCAAGAGCTGTCCGGCTCGTTTGCCTGCGTCTATGATTACTTCGCGTTTGAAACCGCTGTTTGCTTTTGCTGAAATAACTGATTGGCATATTGTCAATCATGGCTCTAGGATTTTTTTCTAAAAGCACAGCTACTGCTTCTTCACCCATTTTATGCTGTATATAGTCACGTACTTTGTCCAACGACGGTCGGCGACTTTCCGTTCCATGTCCGTCGGAGGCTACAAAATCGACTAAGCCTTTTTCAATCAAAGTTAATAGCCACTGTGCTGTTGTTTTGCCACGTTTACCAATTAGGCTGGACCCCGTTACTTGTAACAATGCCCCTTCGTTCTTTAAAGCCTCCACGGCCTTAAGGTTTGCGTTAACCGATTGATAAACTTCAATGTGAGCAACAATAGGTTTCAAACCTGCTATTCGAATCTCGTGTATAACGTTGAGTATAAAGTCCAGCTGCGCCATGACT